>DEWO01000005.1:2658-6442 GCA_002363695.1 Prevotella sp. UBA3208 | reverse complement strand
ATGAGAATAGCGACGACGAGGACGGTGTCTGATACCCCAAAACTTTAGTGAACATCTATGCGTTGCGGACGGCCTCGATGAGGCTGCCCCAGCAACGGCTTAGCTGCAGGATGGACGGCAGGATGAGGTTAGCCCCTTCGTCAGCCAGTTCGGCATCGGGCAGGGGACCTGTGTTGACGGCAACGGTGAAGCACCGGGCAGCAACAGCAGCACGTACCCCCAGTGGTGCATTCTCGACCACGATGGCCTCCCAAGGCTCGACGCCACACTTCTGCATACCCTTCAGGTATGGGTCGGGGGCAGGCTTGCCGTGAGTGACATCAAAGGCGGTAACCATCAGCTCGGGGGTGAGCAGGCCGTTGAGGTCGGCCAGAATCTTGTCGAGCAACGAGTGCTGGCCACTACCCGTTACCAGACAGATTTTCAGTCCGTCGGCCTTGATTTGCTGCATCAGTGTCCTGATGCCTTCCATCAGCTGTGGGGCAGGCTGGCGGTTGAAGTAGGCAGACTTCACCTCGTACATACGGTGAGCCTCTTCGTCGCTGAGTTTGCGTCCCCACTGCTGGAGAGCCAACTGCTTAATGGTCTCGACTCCCCGCATACCTTCGTAGCGGTAGGCTCCGTCGTAAGGCATGTCAAGGCCAAAGGTGGCCATGGAGTCGTGCCAGCTGACAGCGTGGTTGGGCATAGAGTCGTAGATGACTCCGTCCATATCGAAAAGCACGGCTTTGGGACTAAACAGCCCAAAGCCGTGGTTGGTGAGATATCGGTTAATTGCTTGTTTCAATTTACCTTGCTTTCTTTTTACTTTTTTACCTTGTTTATTGTTTACTGCTCCTTGGCCAGACGCTCCTTGATGGCCTTGGTGTCAGCCTCGTAGCCGGGCTTCTCGAGCAGGGCGAACATATTCTTCTTGTAGGCCTCTACGCCGGGCTGGTTGAACGGGTTGACGCCCAGCAGGTTGCCGCTGATGCCACAGGCAATCTCGAAGAAGTAGATGAGCTGTCCGAGGTAGCGCTCGTTCAGACGAGGCATCGAGATACGGATATTGGGAACACCGCCGTCGACATGAGCCAGGCGAGTGCCGAGTTCTGCCATCTTGTTCACCTCGTCCACACGCTTGCCGGCGAGGAAGTTCAGACCGTCCAGGTTCTCCTCGTCCTCAGGGAACAGCAGCTTCTTCTCGGGCTCCTCGATGCTGATGACCGTCTCGAAGATGGTGCGCTCGCCGTCCTGAATCCACTGTCCCATAGAGTGCAGGTCGGTAGTGAAGTCGACAGAAGCAGGGAAGATACCCTTCTTGTCCTTGCCCTCAGACTCGCCGTAGAGCTGCTTCCACCACTCACTGAAGAAGTGCAGCTTGGGTTGGTAGTTTACCATGATTTCAATCTTCTTGCCGTTCTGGTAGAGGGCGTTGCGGAGGGCAGCATACTGGGCTGCGGGATTCTCGTCAAAGGGAACATCCTTGCCACAAGCCTTCTCCATGTCCTGTGCACCGGCAACGAGTTCCTTGATGTCGAAACCGGCACAAGCAATGGGCAGCAAACCTACCGGTGTAAGCACCGAGAAGCGGCCACCGACATTGTCGGGGATGATGAACGAGGTGTAGCCCTCCTTGTCGGCACAGGTGCGGGCAGCGCCGCGCTTGGCGTCAGTCACGGCCACGATAACCTTCTTGGCCTCCTCCTTGCCACGCTGAGCCTCACACTGCTTCTTGAGCAGACGGAAGGTCAGGGCAGTCTCGGTGGTCGTACCAGACTTGGAGATGTTGATGACACCGAACTTCTTGCCTTTCAGATATTCAGTCAGTTCGAAGAGGTAGTCCTCGCCGATGTTGTTACCTGCAAACAGGATGGTAGGATTCTTCTGGTCCTTGATGAGCCAACCGAAAGAATTGCTCAGTGCCTCGATGACGGCACGGGCGCCCAGATAGCTGCCGCCGATGCCGGCTACAACGACAGCCTCGCAGTTCTGGCGAAGCACGTTGGCGCAAGCCTGCAGCTCGTCGAGGAATGCGGGCGTGATGCTGCTGGGCAGATGGAGCCATCCTAAGAAATCGTTACCAGGGCATGTGCCCTCTTCCAGCGACTGCTGGGCTGTTTTAACCTGAGGCTCGAAAGCCTTCACGGCACCTGCTCCGAGGAAGCAGGCGGCCTTGGTGATGTCAAGTTTGATGTTGCTCATAGTTTGTTTTATCTAAATGAATCAGTTAATAGTTTAATCTCAATCTGTGGGGAGATGCGCTCGTACAAGATGTTATATACGGCATCGAGGATGGGCATGTTGACGTGGCAGTGGCGGTTGATTTCCTTCATACACTTGGTGCCGAAGTAGCCTTCTGCTATCATCTCCATCTCTATCTGTGCCGACTTGACGGAGTAGCCCTTGCCAATCATGGTGCCGAAGGTGCGGTTGCGCGAGAAATTGCTGTAGCCCGTCACCAGCAGGTCGCCCAGATAGCAGCTGTCTACCACGTTACGCTCGATGGGGTGAACCACCTGCAGGAAGCGTGCCATCTCCTGAACGGCATTGGCCATCAGGACTGCCTGGAAGTTGTCGCCGAACTTCAGCCCGTTGCAGATGCCGGCGGCAATGGCATAGACATTCTTCAGCACGGAGGAGTACTCGATGCCAATGACGTCAGACGAGGTCTTGGTCTTGATGTATTCGCTGTTGAGTATGTTGGCAAAGGACTGCGCCTTCTCCTGGTCTTCACACCCTACGGTGAGGTAGGAGAGCCGTTCGAGAGCCACCTCCTCAGCGTGAGAGGGACCTCCGATGCAGGCCAGCCGGTCGTAGGGAACGTCGTAGACCTGATGGAAGTATTCGGAGCAAACCAGGTTCTCGTCAGGTACGATTCCCTTGATGGCTGTTACGATGAACTTGTCACGAATGCGCGTCTTGAGTTTTTTCAGGTGGCTCTTGAGGTAGGGCGAGGGAGTCACGAACACAAGGGTGTCGTACTGCTGCACAATCTTGTTGAGGTCGGAAGAGAAGAATATCTCGTCGATGTTGAAATGGACGCTCGTCAGATAGGCAGGGTTGTGCCCCAGTCGCCGGAAGTCCTCGATGCGGTCGTCGCGGCGCATATACCAACCGATGTGGTGAGTCTTTCCCACCACAATCTTGGCAATGGCTGTTGCCCAGCTTCCGCCACCAATAATAGCTATCCTACCGCAGTCGTACACTTGATTTGCAATTTATGATTTTACTGTGCTTTGTCAATCCACTGCTGTACCTCGTCGACAGAGGGCTTCTGCATGTCGAGCTTATACTTCTTGACAATGTCGCCAATCTTCTGCTGCAGCCCCTGTGCCTTCTCGCCACTGATGTTCTGTATGAGGTTGAAACCTGCCTTGCGGAGCACGGGAACCCACTCTTCGGCCACGCCGATTTCGGCCCACTCGGCGGGAGTGCTCTGAGGAATCTTCTTCTCCGGCTTCATCTGTGGGAACAGCATTACCTCGCCAATGGCAAACTTACCCGTGAGCAACATGACCAGACGGTCGATGCCGATGCCGATGCCGAAGGTGGGAGGCATACCGTACTGCAAGGCGCGCAGGAAGTCATGGTCGATAATCATCGCCTCGTCGTCGCCCTTGTCGGCCAGCTTCATCTGCTCCACGAAGCGTTCTTCCTGGTCGATGGGGTCGTTAAGCTCTGAGTAGGCATTGGCCAGCTCCTTACCATTCACCATCAGTTCGAAGCGCTCGGTGAGTCCGGGCTTCGAGCGGTGCATCTTGGTCAGCGGCGACATCTCAACGGGATAGTCGGTGATGAAGGT
>DEWO01000005.1:0-2584 GCA_002363695.1 Prevotella sp. UBA3208 | reverse complement strand
TGATGAAGGTGGGCTGGATGAAGGTTCCTTCGCAGAACTCGCCGAACAGCTCGTCGATGAGTTTGCCCTTACCCATAGTCTCGTCTACCTCCATGCCCTTTGACAGGCAGAACTGGCGAATCTCGTCCTCGGTCTTGCCGTCGCAGTCGAAACCAGTCTTCTCCTTGATGGCATCGAGGATGGGCAGTCGGCGGAAAGGAGCACGGAACGAGATGACGTTCCCGTCAATCTCAACCTCCGGCTTGCCGTTAACAGCGGTACAAATCTGTTCCAGCATGTTCTCTGTGAAAGTCATGCCCCACAGCAAGTCCTTATAGCTCACATAGAGCTCCATGCAAGTGAACTCGGGGTTGTGGGTCTTGTCCATGCCCTCATTGCGGAAGTTCTTGCCCATCTCGTACACTCCCTCGAAGCCACCCACGATGAGGCGCTTCAGGTAGAGCTCTGTGGCAATGCGCATATACATGTCCTGATTGAGCGCATTGAAATGGGTGATGAACGGACGGGCCGAGGCACCACCGGCAATGTTCTGCAGTATAGGGGTGTCTACCTCGGTATATCCGGCATCGTCGAGGATACGGCGAATGGTGCGGATGATGGTGGCACGCTTGAGGAAGGTGTCCTTGACGCCAGCGTTTACGATGAGGTCAACGTAGCGCTGACGATAGCGCAGTTCGGGGTCGTCGAAGGCGTCATATACCTTGCCGTCGGCATCGGTCTTCACCACAGGCAGTGGCTTCAGGCTCTTGCTCAGCACGGTCATCTCCATCACGTGAACACTGATTTCGCCAGTCTTGGTGCGGAATACATAGCCCTTCACGCCAATGAAGTCCCCCAAGTCCAGCAACTTCTTGAATACAATATTATATAAGTCCTTGTTTTCATCGGGGCAGATGAAGTCGCGTTGTACGTACACCTGTATGCGGCCCTTTGAGTCTTGCAGCTTGGCAAAGGCAGCCTTACCCATGATGCTCTTGCTCATGATACGGCCAGCAATGCTTACCATGCGGCTGTTTTCGGGTGTGGCGGTCTCGCGCACGTCATGGCCTTCTTCGTCTTGGCCGATAACAGGTAAGTCCTCAAAGTCTTCAATGATATCTGTACTCCATGCATTTACGGGATACTCAGCGGCAGGATATGGGTTGATGCCCATAGAGCGCAGTTCCTGAAGGCTCTGGCGCCTTCCGATTTCTTGTTCGCTTAGTTCTAAAACGTTCATTCTTTTGTACGCTAATGTTCATAATACGTCGGCAAAATTACAAAAAAAAATTGAAACGTAGAGAAAAAGTCTGCAAAAATCCCTTAAAAGACGGATTTCTTTAAATAAATGCTAAATTCTTGACAAACTATTTGGCAGAATCAATAATTATCCCTATATTTGCGTCATAAAAATCTAAGCTTATGACACAAGAAAGCATCAAGACCCGTGTGGTGGGTGTAGATATTAGGCTGGAACGCACGACGATAGCCGTTGTGGACGTTCGAGGTAATGTATTATCCAAGAGCGACTTCCCGACAGGCGATAGTCCCAATGTCGGCGACTTTGTTTCATCGCTCAGCAATAATATCATCAATCTTGTAGAAGCCAATGGAGGTTACGAGACCATCCGTTCGGTGGGAATCTGCTGCTCAAGTGCCAATTTCCTGACAGGAAGCATCGAAAATGCTGCCAACCTGCCTTGGAAGGGCGTCGTCCCGCTGGCGGCGATGTTGCGCGACCGGCTGGGGTTGGCTGTCGCACTGGGTAACAATGCCCATGTGCGTGCTTTGGGCGAACACGCCTACGGGATGGCTCATGGCATGAAGGACTTCATACTCATTACGCTGGACAACGGCATGGGCAGCTGCTTCTTCTCGAACGGACAGCAGCATCTGGGACGTGACGGTTTTGCCGGTGAGGTGGGGCATACCTGTGCCAAACATGGCGGCCGCCTGTGTGGCTGTGGCAATAAGGGATGTCTGGAGATGTATACCTCGCGCAAGGGTATCAGAATGACAATACAAGAGGTGCTGGCAGAAAGCGATGAACCCTCCATGATGAGACAGGTGGAGAAAGTGACTCCCGAACAACTGAAGATGTTCTGCGAACAGGGCGACAAACTGGCCATAGAGGTAATGAACCGCACGGGTTACATGTTGGGCCTGGGGTTGGCAAACTATGCCTCGGTCATCAATCCCGAGGCCATCATCTTTACAGGTAACGTGTCGCACATCGGCGGCTGGTTGCTGAATCCGGCCTATGAAGCCTTTAACTCGCATGTGTTCCATAATATCGAAGGAAAGGTGCGATTCCTGCTTTCGAATTTTGATGACAGTGAGGCGAACCTGCTGGGTGCTTCGGTGTTAGCGTGGAATGTGAAAGAGTATTCTCTGTTTAAGTAAACTTTGACGAGTTGCAGCGTATGAACCACAAAATGAAAACCAGAGTTGTAGGCGTCGACATAGGAATAGATGTTACTACCTATGGCATTGTCGACATACGGGGAACCATCATAGCCATAGACCATTTCCATACCTCAGACTATCCCGTTGTCAGCGAGTACGTTGCTGTACTCAGCGAGAAAATACTGACATTGGTCGAGGC
>DEWO01000027.1:2234-6732 GCA_002363695.1 Prevotella sp. UBA3208 | reverse complement strand
GTTGCCAGATAAATTCCAATTTATCGAACAAGATTACCAAAAGAAAAGAAGTAAAAGAACCTCCTTTATTTACTATTAATATGATTTCTTCACTAAAATAACAAACCAACATGAGAAAAGCTATTCTACAGGCATTTGCCATGCTTTGCTTGCCCCTGGCAAGCTTCGCACAACACGTCAATCCCGAAGTGCAATGGGACCGTCAGAGCCTGATATTCGACGGACGGCGCGTCTGTCCCGTAATGGGCGAGGTGCACTATTCACGCATCCCAGCAGAAGAGTGGCCTGCTGAGGTCAGGAAAATCAAAGAAGGCGGCGTAACGATGATTGCCACCTACGTCTTCTGGAATCACGTGGAGGAGCAGGAGGGCCTCTTCAATTGGAGCGGTGAGCGCAACCTGCGCCGCTTCCTTGAGGTGTGTAAGGATGAGGGGATGCCCGTAGTGCTGCGTGTGGGGCCTTTCTGTCACGGTGAGGTGCGCTGCGGGGGTATCCCCGACTGGCTCTTCGACAAGGGAACCAAGGTGCGTAGTACAGACCCCAAGTTTTTGGCCTACGTGGAGCGTCTCTACAGGCAGATATTCACACAGGTGCAGGGTCTGCAGTGGAAAGACGGCGGCCCCGTGGTGGCGGCACAGTTCGACAACGAGTATCGCGGTCCGGGCGATTACCTGATGGCCCTGAAACGCATGGCGCAGGCTATCGGCTATGACCTCCCGTTCTACACCCGCACTGGCTGGCCCGCCCTCACCAAGCCCGTGCCTTTCGGTGAGATGCTGCCCCTCTATGGCGACTATGCCGACGGCTTCTGGGAGAAGAACACCCGCGAGGCTACAGGCAACTACTTCAAGGCATTCAACTTCAAAGCTTTCCGTTCGTCAACAGCCATCGGCACCGACCTGCTGGGCGAGCAGAAAGAAGAGACGGCGAAGGGCGATGACGACTATCCCTACTTCACCTGCGAACTGGGTGGCGGCATGGCCACTGCCTACCACCGCCGTCCCTATATCTATCCCGAGGATGCTTACGCCTTGGCGGTGGTGAAGCTTGGGAGCGGTTCCAACCTGCTGGGCTACTACATGTACCACGGTGGTACTAATCCGCAGAGTCTGACTGGCATCACCCTGAACGAGGGCATACACACCAGAGCCACAGCCAATAACGACCTGCCGGTAAAGACATACGACTTCCAGGCACCGCTGGGCGAATTCGGACAGAAGACCCCACACTACTATAGCCTCCGCAAGTTGCATCTCTTCATGCACGACTGGGGCGAGCAGCTGGCTCCTATGGAGGCTTCATTCCCCGGACCGAAGGATATACGTCAGGGCTATGACGACTCTCTGCGATGGGCAGTGCGTGAAAAGGACGGCTCCGGTTTCATCTTCGTCAACAACTATGAGCGGCTGCAGAACCTCACTGCCAAGAAAAACGTCACCCTGTCAGCCTGCGGTGTGGATCTCCCCAGACTGACCATCCCCGCCGGTACTACATGCATCTTCCCCGTCAACATCGATGGCATCCGCTATGCTACCGGCCAGCTGGTTGCCAAGCGCAACGGTAATATATACATGGAGCAAGTGAAGGGCATACCAACCATCATAGCCCTGAAGAGCGGCAAGACCCTGCGAAACGTAAAGCCACGCGGCACAGCGAAACCCGTGTATGGCAACATCTATCTGCTGACGCCCGAAGAGGCTGAACGGCTCTTCCTCACCGAAACCGCCCACACCGTTGAGCATCTGCGAGTGGAGTGGCAGAAGGTCAAGGAGGCCGGCACGCCACGCGCAATTGTCGTTGGCAAACAGAAGGTGGCAGAGGCACCCACCGACGGTGACTTCGACAGTGCTGCCGTTTACACCATAACCCTACCCGACTCCCTCTCCGGACTGCTGACCATCAACTATCGTGGCGACGTGGCCAGGCTCTATGCCGACGGACAGCTGATAGACGACAATTTCTACAACGGTCGCCCATTCTGTTACGCCCTCAGCCGCCTGCCTGAGAACTGCCGCCAACTGGAACTCCGCATCCTCCCCTTGCAGGCCGATATGCCGGTCTATCTGCCTCGCGAGGCAAACAAAACGCCCGGTGAACAGGTAAGCAGTATAACCATTGAATATTAATAATATGAGAAAAGCTATTCTACTGGCATTTGCCTTGCTTTGCCTGCCGATGGCGGGCGGTGTGAAAGGTACGATGGCGACAGCGCAGACCGCCGAATGGATTACAGTGAACGACACGACGGCAAACGATGTGAACACCTGGATGATGTTCCGCAAGGACATCAAAGTGAAGAAAGTACCTGAAAGGGTTGTGGCCCGCATAGCCGTGGACTCCAAATACTGGCTGTGGGTGAACGGACAGATGGCGGTCTTTGAGGGCGGACTGAAGCGAGGACCAAACCCTAATGACACTTATTGCGACGAGGTTGACCTGACAGCCTATCTGAAGAAGGGCAAGAATCAGGTGGCCGTGCTGGTGTGGTACTTCGGCAAGCACGGCTACTCCCACAAGTCAAGCGGACAGTCGGGGCTGTTCTTCGAGGCACCTGCCATCGGTCTGAAGAGCGACAAGACGTGGCTCTCCATGAAACACCCTGCCTACAGCATTGCCACAGGCGAGAAAACGAACTTCCGTCTGCCGGAGTCAAGTTTGTGCTACGACATGCGCAAAGACCCGGGCGACTGGCAGACATTGCCCGTCCGTGATTTTCTGCCCTCCAAAGAACTCGGACAGGAAGGCAGTGAGCCGTGGAACCGGCTTGTGGCTCGTCCGATACCATTATGGCGCGACTATGGCGTGAAAAACATCAAGTTCACCAAGACAGAGACCGACTCGACCGTCATCTATGAGGCAGTGCTGCCTTACAACATGCAGATGACGCCCGTCGTGGAACTGACCGACGGGGGCGAGGGCGGCACACGCATCGACATCGAGACCGACCACTACAAGGGAGGACGACAGGTAGATATCCGTGCTCAACTCATCACACGTCCTGGCCATCAGCAGTATGAGTCGCTGGGGTGGTTCAACGGCGAACGCATTTACATCCGCTGTCCGAACAAGAACGTCATACTACATTCCTTAGGCTATCGCGAAACGGGCTACGATGCCGATGCCGAAGGCACATTCACTTGCGATGACCAGTTTATCAACCGCTTCTGGCAGAAAGCCTCCCGCACCCTATATGTCAACATGCGCGACACCTATTTCGACTGTCCCGACCGCGAGCGGGCGCAGTGGTGGGGCGATGCCACTGTGCTCATGGGCGAGAGTTTCTACACCTATTCCACTTCGGCACACCACTTGATGCGCAAGGCAATCCGTGAACTGTGCGACTGGCAGCGTGACGACAACACACTCTTTGCACCCATACCTGCCGGCAACTACGACCAGGAACTGCCGGCACAGATGCTGACCAGCGTGGGCGAATACGGTTTCTGGCAGTACTTCATGCACACTGCCGACACCGCTACCATCCGCTATGCCTATCCTCACGTGCGCCGTTACCTCAGTGTGTGGCAACAGGACTCCACAGGGCTGACTATAGAACGGAAGGGTGGCTGGCAGTGGGGTGACTGGGGGCGTCATAAGGATATGCGGCTCTTGCAGGCAGGCTGGCACTACATGGCTTTGACTGCCGCCTCGAAGATGGCGCGGCTTCTGGGCAACGAGGCCGATGCCGCCGATTACGACGCAAAGGCACTCCGCGTAAAAGACGGATATAACCGCTGCTGGACGGGTACGGCCTACCATAGCCTGGAGAATCGTGACACGCTCGATGACGACCGTGTGCAGGCCTTGGCTGTCATCAGCGGCATTGCAACGCCCGACAAGTACGAAGCCATCACCGAGGTGTTCCGTAAACAATGGCATGCCAGTGCCTATATGGAACGCTACGTCATGGAGGCACTCATTATGATGGGGCAAACTGACTATGCCTTCGAGCGTATGAAGAAACGTTATGAGAAAATGGTCAACGACCCTACGTGCAGCACTCTCTTTGAGGATTGGGTCAAGGGCGGTGCTGGCGGCGGCTCCACCAACCACGCATGGAGTGGCGGGCCGCAGACTGTCATCGCGCAGTATATCCTCGGCATCCGTCCCATTGCAGCAGGCTGGAAGGAAGTCATCATCCATCCCAACATCAGTCCATTGCACGAAGCGTCCATCACCATACCCTCCATTCGCGGCACTCTGTCGTATAGTTTCAAGGATGATGGCGTTACTTATCGCGCCTCCGTCACCGTTCCTGAAGGAATGCAAGTTCGTTTCACCGCCCCTAACGGCTATTCCATGCTCGGTGGATGTGAACAGGTGTTAGGAGTTGGAACACATGAGCTGAATTGTCAGAAGATAATATCTCTATAACTTCGGCAATCCCGCCGTGTCATCCGTCCGATAATATTATCATTCACATTTAAATAAGGTCTTGGCAGAGACCAGAGCTATGACTCGAAACACTCCAAGAAAATATGAAGAAAGTAATGTTTTT
>DEWO01000027.1:0-2166 GCA_002363695.1 Prevotella sp. UBA3208 | reverse complement strand
GTAGGAGTGATGTGCCTGACAGCCTTCTGAGTCATGCACTCACTGAGGATGAAAACCTGCTGCTTCGACAGACGCTCGGCATGGGGTGTAAGCAACGCTCCGTAAAGAGTCTTGCCCAACAGATGGGAACCACCCAGAAAGCCGTTCAGAAGAAACTCGTCTCGATCGTCGAGAAACTACGGCATCACGACGAATCCATTCTACTCTGGAAATATCTGAACCGATAATAAAAACCTATGCCAAAGGCGGAACAGCAAAACAACAGGTACATGGAGCGCGAAGTATGGGTAGACTGGCTTCGGCTATCGAAAATAATAGAAAAATATGATACTTTCAATGAAACAATTATTACTCACAGCTCTGCTGTTACAATCGCTCAGCATTTGTGGGCAGGGATTCACGAACCCCGTACTTCCTGGCTTCCACGCCGATCCAAGCGTGTGCCGTACAGGTGATGACTTCTATCTCGTCAACAGCACGTTCCAGTACTTCCCCGGCGTACCTGTATTCCACAGTAAAGATCTGGTGAACTGGGAACAAATAGGCAACTGCCTGACCAGACCAACGCAGGTAGACTTAAAAGGCACCGATGGCAACAGCGGCATCTATGCACCTACCATTCGATACAACAACGGGCGATTCTATATGGTGACAACGGTCTTTCCATCGCGACGGCATTTCTATGTGTGGACAGATGACCCGTCTAAAGAATGGTCCGACCCCGTATACATAGAATTTGCCATCGGCAGTTGCGACCCTACGCTCTTCTGGGACGAAGGAAAATGCTATTTCTTATGGAAAGCGGCAGCAGATGAGACACGCCCGGGAATCAAGCCTGGTGAAATCAATATCTGCGAAATAGACGTTAATACAGGTAAGCGTATAGGCGATGTCCATCACTTGGGAACGGGGCTCGGCGGACGCTATCCTGAAGGCCCGCACATCTACAAGAAAGACGGCTACTACTACATGATGCTTGCCGAGGGAGGCACGGAACATGGCCACCATGTCAACATCTTGCGTAGTAAATCGCTGTTCGGGCCATACGAACCGAATCCCGCCAATCCCATTCTGACACACTTCAGCATGAAGATGCAGAACAGCCCGATACAGGGGCTTGGACACGCCGACTTGGTACAGGCACCCGACTCGTCATGGTGGATGATCTGCCTGGGGTACAGGACAAGCGGCTATCTGCAGCATGTGATGGGACGTGAGACGATGCTGGCACCTGTCAGATGGGAACAAGGCGGCTGGCCTGTGGTGAACGGAGACGGTACACTCCAGACTGACATGAAATGTGAGACGTTGCCGCTGGTACCAATTGCAAAAGACCCTATACGCGAAGAATTCAATTACGTAACGCGCGAAGCATCCAAAGACAGTTATCACTCGTTGGGATTGCCAATGGGTTGGATGAGTGTATGTATTCCTGACTACACTAACTATTCACTGACGGAGCGTAAAGGCTGGCTCCGCCTCCACCCCACAACAACTGACCTCAGCATGAAGTCTAATCCCACATTCATAGCCCGGCGCCAGACAGAACTGAACTTCACGGCCACAGCCTTGCTGGACCTCTCTCATCTGACCGAAGGCATGCAGGCTGGCATCACAGCCTATGCTGCTCCGTTGAACCACTATGATGTGGTGGCTGAGAAACGGAATGGCATCATTCATATCAAGTCAAATGTACGCCTAGGTCAGACTTGTCATAGCGAAAAGGCAGCCGAATTGAACGGAAACATGGTGTATCTGCGCATCACGTCGGATAAGGATTTCTACTATATGCAGATGTCATCTGACGGCATCAACTTCACGCAACTGGCAAAAATGGAATATCGTTTCCTCAGCACTGAAACCATTGGCGGCTTCACAGGAGTGATGCTTGGACTCTTTACGCAGTGCGACAATGACACGAATGGCTTTGTCGACATTGACTGGTTTGAATACCAGACTGGCAAACTCTGATGAATGATGCCGCTCGGCTTTGCCGCTTGCCTAAGCAAGAACTTTTTCCTCTCAATATACGTCTAACAGATAGAAACTTTTAAAGGGAACAGATCAATGACGAGGGCAACCTCACCATCGCCATAGAGAAGGGAGGGACTCAAAGACCCGGTGAGTCTTTGGGAGGGTACCAACAGGAACACAAGCATGAGGACA
>DEWO01000073.1:7645-9482 GCA_002363695.1 Prevotella sp. UBA3208 | reverse complement strand
GAACTTGATGGTTCCCTGGACGGGTTCTGTGGTGGGTGCGTCGGGGGTGTCGGGACGGACGACGTCGCCGCTGGCCTGTGAGTAGATGCTGTCCAGAATCTCGCGGGTGCGCTTGTAGGTGGGTGTCTGCTCGACGGCTGAGATGACGTCATCGTTGTCAAGGTCGTCGGGACGGAACAGGTAGATGTGGGGACGGCGCTTGTAGCGCTTGCTGGCGCTGTCGCCGCCATAGTAGCGGTTGCGACGGTCCTGACGCTGTGCCTCGAGCTCCTGCTCGGCGGCAATGCGGGTGGCCTCCTCCTGGGTGTTGAGGCGCTGGCGGTGCTGTGACATGCCGTCTACGCGGTCGATGCCGAAGCCTGTGGCCAGGATGGTGACCTTGACCTTCTTGCCCAGCTCGGGGTCGGTGGCGAGTCCCCACTTGATTTCGAAGTCGTTGCCGAACCTGCTCATGAACTCGTTGACATCGTTCATCTCTTCCATCATCAGGGAGTCCTTGCCGTCCTTGCCGCCGGCAAAGGTGATGGAGAGGAGTATCTTCTTGGAGTTGAAGACATCGTTCTCGTTGAGCAGGGGTGAGTTGAGGGCGTCTTCAATGGCTTTTCGCACACGTCCCTCGCCTTCGCCGTAACCAGTAGACATGATGGCTACGCCTCCGTCCTTGAGGACGGTCTTGACGTCGTTGAAGTCGAGATTGATGAGTCCGTGTACGGTGATAATCTCGGCAATGGACTTGGCGGCTACGCTTAGGGTATCGTCGGCCTTGCCGAAGGCGTCGAGCACGGTGAGCTCGGGATATATCTCGCGCAGGCGCTCGTTGTTGATGACCAGCAGGGCGTCGACATGCTTGTTCATCTCCTCCACGCCGTCGAGTGCCTGGTCAATCTTACGGTCACCCTCGAAACGGAAGGGGATGGTGACGATGCCCACGGTCAGGATGCCCATCTCCTTGGACACACGGGCAATAACGGGTGCTGCACCAGTACCCGTGCCGCCACCCATACCGGCCGTAATGAAGGCCATGCGGGTGCCGTCGTTGAACATCTTCTTGATATCCTCCAGGCTCTCCTCGGCGGCAGCCCGCGCCTTCTCGGGACGGTTGCCGGCCCCCAGTCCTTCCTTGCCTAATTGCAGGTGTACGGGTACGGGTGAGTCGTTGAGTGCCTGATTGTCAGTATTACAGAGCACAAAGGTTACGTCGTGTATGCCTTCGCGGTACATATGGTTGACGGCATTGCCGCCGCCGCCGCCTACGCCGACTACCTTGATGATGCTATTCTCTCTTTCGGGCTCGCCAAAGTCGAGCAATACATTGTTGTCCATCATAAAAATCAGTCCTCCTTTTTTATTCTTCTTCTTCAATCATTTTCTCACCAAACTTCTTCAGGCCCTTAAAGGCTTTGTTCCAGAAGGAGTTCTCCTTCTTGCGCTGAGCCTCCTCACGAGCCTTGGCCTCGGCCTCCTCGCGGGCTTTGCGCTCTTCTTCCTCCTTCTTGCGCTGGGCTTCCTCCTCAGCACGGCGAATCTCCTCCTGAGTGCGGACGACACCAGCCGGCGTCTCCGTTGCCTGACGGGCGCGACGCTGTTCTGGAGTCTCTGCCTGGGCAGGACGCTGGGGGGCGAAAAGATCGACATTGGGATTGATCTCGCCTCCGGCGCAGTTGATATCGCCTTTTGCCAACAGTCCCAGCACGGTGTTCATCATTGCATCGTGTGCCGTAATCTCAGGAATGGTAGAGATGATGGTCTGGGTAACGAACTTGGCAATGCGTATTTTCTCGATGTGGGTATAGTTTACGAAGGCTTTCTCTATATTCTTCATGTTAGAGCCTCCGCC
>DEWO01000073.1:0-7539 GCA_002363695.1 Prevotella sp. UBA3208 | reverse complement strand
ACGTTGGCAACAATTTCCTCGAGACGTCCCTCAACTATCTCGATGAACTTGCGTACCTCGACCTGACGGTCCTGGTCGATAGAGTACTTCATGTTGTTGTCAATATCGTTATTGTCAGTATAAGCCGAGGCGTACTTGAGTTTCATCTTCTCGGCATCGCCCTCCTCCATCTGGAGTGAGGCAATGTCCTTGGTGATGTTGTTGGAGCCCAAGGGAATAACTGCCAGATGGCGCAGAATGTTCTTCGAGTAGACGCTGACCGTAGTGGTATCGGCACCCAAGTCGACCAAGGCACAGCCCGAACGGCGCTCGGCCTCGGTCAGCACGCTGTCAGCCAGTGCCAACGGAGCCAGATACATCTCGGCCACATTGATGCCTGCCGCCTCGAAACACTTGTTGAGGTTCTTGTAGAACGACTTGCGCTGCAGGATGTTCAGGAAGTTGCCCTCAATATGTGAGCACTGGATGCCAACGGGGTCAAGCTGATACTGTGAGTCAACCTTGTACTCCTGAACTGCAGCATCGAGAATCTCCTGGTCAGGATACTTCATATTACGGTTGTCATCCATCAGTTCGATGATCATATCCTGTGTGACGAGTGTCTCACCGGTCAGGTCCTTCGAAATAAGATTGCGAACAGAGCGGATAGACTGTCCGCCCACACCTACATACACTTGTGTGATAGCCGTCTTGAGTTGTTTCTCAAGGCGGTTGACGATGCTGGTGAGGCACTGGGCAGTCTTGTCGATATTGTAAACCACACCCTTGCGGATACAGGCAGAAGCGTCCTCCTTGACACAGGCAAGCACCTGAATGCTGCCGTCAAGGTTCTTCTTGCCAGCGATACCGGTCATCTTGGATGACCCCAGTTCAATTGCTACGATAAAATCCTTTGGCATCTTGTTACGTCTTTATTTTATTTTTACTCTTTTACTCTTCTTACAGATAATCTGGTTGTCAAACTCCACGCTGATATAGGAATACTTGTTCCATCCAGCCTGTGAAAGTCCGTATTTATAGAACTTTTCCAGCCTGTCGAACTTACGACTGAGTCCGGTAGGCTGTCCGAGATAGACAATATGGTCACCCACACGGGGTATCATCTCGATGGTGCCGTCGCTGAGCACATGAATCTGCTCAGCCTGATAGAACCAGAGCTTGTGCTTGATGAGGAAATTGCCCACACGGCTCAGCACCTTCTGGGCATAGTTCTTCGTGATGGCACCTGTGGCAATGACCATGTCGCTGACATATTGTGTATTGGGCATGATGTTTCCGTAGGTATCGACATAATAGTCGTCACCGTTATCAGCCTTCACACGGATGACGGGCAGGCGCTGTGACAGATTGATGTTGACACGCCCGGTCTGGGTCTTGTAGCACTGCGCTGTCTCTACAAACGGGTTCTGAAGCAGCATTTCCTCTATCTTACGCCCCTCCACCTGGTCAATGGGATCGCCTAAGGGATAGAGCTGCGTACGAATCAGTTGGGTCTTTACCTCGTCGGCATTGAGGAATCCGCGAACAGGGCCCTCCTGAATGTTGATATTGACTTCGGAGCACATGTTATTGAGCTCGTCAGGGCGATTGAACGCCGTGACAGCCAATAGGAGATAGGCAGCGATAGCAATGTCTGCCACAATGATAGCCGATTTTTTCCAGTCGATGCTCACGATGATAATATCTATTTTTACAGTTTACTCTTCAGCAATTCGGTCATCTGGGGCACCTGGTTGTCCAGGTCGCCGGCTCCCAGCACGATGAGCACATCGAAGGAACGGCTCTTGACGAGATCCAGCACCTGGCTCTTGTTGACGAGCTGCTTCTCGATGCCCGGACGCAGGTTGTCGTAGATGAGCTGTGATGTAACCCCCTCAATGGGTTGCTCACGAGCGGGATATATCTCTGTCAGGATGACCTCGTCCAACAGGCTCAGCGCGTCGGCAAAGTCGCGGTAGAAGTCACGCGTGCGGGTGTAGAGGTGAGGCTGGAAGATGGCCGTGACGTGGCGGTTCTTATACAGCTCACGAATGCTGCGTGCACTCTGGTAGATTTCTTTCGGATGATGTGCATAGTCGCTGAGGAACACCAGACGGTCGGTCTTGATCTTGAAGTCGAAACGGCGCTCCACTCCTTCGTAGGTTTTCAGTCCCTGACGCAGCTCCTCGGCAGTACAGCCAGCCAACTGAGCCATAGCCATGGCAGCAATGCCGTTCTCGATGTTAATGGGTACGGGCTGACCTAACTCCACATTCCGGACGGTCTCGATGGGCGAGATGAAGTCGAACGTAATCTCACCGTTGTCAATACGGATGTTCTCGGCATGGAAGTCGCCCTCGGCCAGTGCATAGTCGTAACGGCGCACGCCGCTGGGCAGATGCTCTTGCATCTCCAGATCGCGGTGGATGATGAGTGCTCCTTCGGGCTGGATAAGCTCTGTGTAGTGGCGGAAACTCTCCAGATAGGCTTCCTTGGTGCCATAGATGTCCAAATGGTCTGGGTCTGTAGCCGTAATAACCGTCATATAGGGTGACAGCCAATGGAACGAACGGTCGAACTCATCAGCCTCGATGACCACGTAATCGCTATCAGAGAGAATATAGTTGGTACCATAGTTCTTGGAGATACCTCCCAAGAAGGCGTTGCAGTCGAGATGGCTCTGGTGCATGATGTGAGCACACATGGTTGACGTCGTGGTCTTGCCATGAGTACCGGCGACACAGAGACCCTTATGCTGGCGCGTCAAGGTTCCCAGCACCTGGGCTCGCTTCTGGATATCGAAGCCTTCCTTGCGGAAATACTGCAGTTCCTGATGATCGTCAGGGATGGCAGGTGTATAGATGACCTGACAGGTGGCTGGCTGGCGACAGGCTTCCGGAATTAGGCTGACATTCTCTTCATAGTGAATCATCATGCCTTCCTGCTCCAGCTGGCGGGTGAGCGTGCTGGGTGTCTTATCGTAACCGGCTACGACGAGTCCCTTCTTCAGAAAATAGCGGGCAATGGCACTCATGCCGATGCCTCCGGCTCCTACGAAATAGACTGCTTTGATATCCTTAATTTCCATTGTTTGCTAATTTTAATACTTCTTTGGCAATAATCTCTGCTGAAGACGGCAAAGCCATCTTGAGTATGTTCTCGTGCAAGCTCTGCAGCTTGGCATCGTCGTTAACCGTGTCAATGGCCAAGGGGAGCAACAGCTGAGGGGCCTCTGCATCCTTGACATAGAGGGCTGCCTGCTTGTTGACCAGAGCCAGTGCATTCTTGGTCTGATGGTCTTCGGCCACATTAGGACTGGGCACCAGAATGACGGGTTTGCCCAACAGACAGAACTCGCTGATGGAACCGGCACCGGCACGGCTTACCACTACGTCGGCAGCCTTGTAGGCAGCTCCCATGTCGCTGATGAAGTCGGTGACCACCAGATTGCCGGGTTTGCCTTCTTCCTTTTCCAGACGTTCCACAATCTTGTCGTAATAGTATTTGCCTGTCTGCCAGACAAACTGTACTTCGCTATTGCGAATCTGGTCAAGATGAGTCATGACACTCTCGTTGAGTGTGCGGGCTCCCAGGCTGCCACCGACTATGAGTACGGTCTTCTTGGAAGCATCCAAGCCGAAAGCACGCAAGGCATCAGCCTTGGACACGGTGGTATCGAGCAACTGCTGACGGACAGGATTGCCGGTCAACATAATTTTGTCCTTAGGGAAGAAGCGCTCCATACCCTCGTAGGCAACACAAATCTTTGCGGCTTTCTTAGCCAGCAGCTTATTGGTAACGCCGGCATAAGAGTTCTGTTCCTGCAACAGGCAGGGGATGCCGGCAGCAGCGGCCATATTCAGCGTCGGACCGCTGGCATAGCCACCCACCCCCACAGCAACCTGCGGGCGGAAGTCCTTGATGATTTTACGGGCCATGCGCTGGCTCTTCCATATCTTGTAGAGTACCTTGATATTCTTCAGCAAGTTCTTGCGGTCAAAACCCTGAATGGGCAGACCCTTGATTTCATAGCCTGCAGCCGGCACGCGCTGCATCTCCATACGCCCTAAGGCTCCCACAAACAGAATCTTGGCATCTGGTTGCATTTGCTTGATGGCATTGGCAATAGAAACAGCCGGAAAGATGTGTCCTCCCGTACCGCCTCCGCTGATGATAACCCTTAATTCGTTACTCATGATGATACCTATTTTCTTCGTTTTCTATATTAGCTTGCAAATTTACTACTTTTTATTGAATTTAAGCCACATTTGAACTTAATTCTTTTTCTCTTTTCATTTTTGCTGAACGGCTGACGCTCAGAATGGTCCCGATATAGGCACAATTGATAATTGTCGACGTACCGCCTTTGGAAATGAGCGGCAAGGGCTGACCGGTAACAGGGGCCAGTCCGACAGCCACCATCATGTTGAAGGTAGCCTGTACCACGAGCAGCAATCCCAAACCCATAGCCAGAAAAGCGGGGAAATTGTTCTCGCATTGCGAAGCGATACGGGCACAACGATAGAGCAGGATAATATATAGGAATACTACAAAGGAAGCCCCTAAAAGGCCCAGTTCTTCAATGACAATGGCAAAGATGAAATCAGAAAAAGCCTGTGCCAGAAAGTCACGTTCAACCGATTTACCTGGTCCCTTACCCACAACACCACTGGACACGATGGCAATGTTTGCATGTGCTACCTGAGCATCTTTATCCAAATCATAATCCTGAGGCGCCACATCGTCCTTGCCGAACTTAAGAATACGCGCCTTCCAAGTATCAGCACGGTGGAGCAGTTTTTCTATCTTGCTCTTCTTCTTGGGCTGTTCCAGTTGTTCTGTCTTAGTCAACTGTTTATTGTCTTCCTCTACGGCATTATCATGGCCGACAATCATGACCATAGCTACAGCAAAAACTACCATAAACACCAATACGCCCAACAGTTTCCCCATCTGACGTAAAGGTACAAGGCCGATGAACATCATCAGAATGACGACACCGAAAAGCAGGGCTGCCGTCGACAAATTCTCCACGCCAATCATAGCACACGTAGGTATGGTAATCCACAATATCCACTTAAATGCCTGACGGTCTGCACCATTCTCACGCTGCATAGCAGCCAGTATCTGTGCTACGGCCAGGACAACAGTGCCTTTGGCAATTTCCGACGGTTGGATGGTAAACGGCCCGATACGTATCCATCGGGAAGCATCATTCGCACTCTCACCGCCACCCAATATGACAATGAACAACATTAAGCCCGTAATGAGCAATAAGAAAGGAGTCAGCAACTTGAAATAACGACAGGGAATGTTTAGGGTAATGATGGCAACCACCACACCGGTAACTATTGTGAAAGCATGGTAGGCAATAGGACCGATGTAGTTCTGGCTCTTATAGGTCAGTCCGCTGGAAGCCGAGAAGACTTCCACAATACTGATCATGCAGAGGAAGAAGAACACCATCCAGATGACCTTGTCGCCTTTGAAGATTCTGCCTATTTTCTTGTTCATTTACAGATTTCTTGCTAATTCCTTAAATTGTTCACCACGGTCTTCCATATTCTTGAAGAGGTCAAACGAGGCACAGCAGGGTGAGAGCAACACGGTCATGCCCGGCTCAGCCAGCTCGTAACAGGCCTGGACACACTCTTTCATGGAGTGGGTGTCGCGAACGGGGATACCCAACTGGTCGAAATTGTCGTGTAGCTTTTGGTTGTCAGCTCCTAAATAGACCAGTCCGGCACACTTCTCCTTGACCAACGGTATAATAGGAGCATAGTCGTTACCCTTGTCCTTACCGCCAATGATAAGTATGGTCTTGGTCTTCATGGACTCCAGGGCATACCAGCAAGCGTCCACGTTAGTAGCCTTTGAGTCGTTGATGTATTGTACGCCGCGGACGGTACATACCTTCTCCAGACGGTGCTCGACACCGGGGAAGTCGCTGAGTGACTTACGGATGACCTCCTTCTTGATGCCTGCGATGTTAGAGGCGATACCGGCAGCCAGTGAGTTGTAGATATTATGTTTACCCGTCAGACTCAATGACTCCTGTTCCATATTAAAGGGCTCCGGCTGTTCTATTTTGTATTGGCCTTCCTCGATGTAACCGATACTGCCTTTCTCCTTCAACTCAGAGAACGGGTACTGAATAGCTTGAATGTTATACTTCTCCAGTTCTCCCTTGATGACGGAATCATCATTCCAATAGATGAAAGCGTCCTCCGAAGTCTGATTCTGAATGATACGCATCTTGGCATCAACATAGTTCTGCATCTTGAAGTCATAGCGATCCAGATGGTCAGGCGTGATGTTAAGCAACACAGCGATGTTGGCACGGAAGTCGTACATATTGTCGAGCTGGAAAGAACTGAGCTCGATGATGTAGTATTCGTGCGGTTCCTCTGCCACCTGCAATGCCAGCGAGTTGCCGATATTGCCGGCCAATCCAGCATCATAGCCTGCAGCCTTGAAAATATGGTAAATCAGGCTCGTGGTGGTAGTCTTACCATTAGAGCCGGTAATGCAAATCATCTTCGAGTCCGTATAACGACCTGCAAACTCTATCTCACTGATGATATGGATGCCCTTCTCCTTGATTTTGACAATCATAGGAGCAGTATCGGGAATACCTGGACTCTTGATAATCTCGTCGGCATTCAGGATTTTTTCCTCAGTATGGAGACCTTCCTCCCAAGCTATCTGATGGTCGTCCATCAGTTTCTTATACTTTTCCTTAATCTTCGACATATCCGAGACGAACACGTCGAATCCTTGTTTCTTGGCCAGGACAGCAGCTCCTGCACCACTCTCGCCGGCTCCTAATATTACTATTCTACTCATCTTTTCTCTTCGTTATCTTATCTTGAGTGTTATAATCGTTAATGCTGCCAATATGATGGTCACTATCCAGAAACGGATGGTAATCTTGGACTCATGGAACGGACGGTGAGGCCAGCCCTTCAGAATATAGGTGCTGGTCTGGTCGAGTTGTGAATCCAAACGGCGGAAAGTATCGTGGATAGGTGTTGCACGGAACACGCGAACACGTTTGCCTCTACGCTTCTGCAACTTGAACCACTGGGTCTGTATGATGACGCTCAGGCTTTCAATGAAGAAGATGCCACACAACAAGGGAAGCATCAATTCCTTATGGATAATGAGGGCACAGACACCAATGATGCCACCAATGGTCAGTGAACCCGTATCGCCCATGAAAATCTGGGCAGGGAAGGCATTGTACCACAGGAAACCTATCATGGCACCGATGAAGGCACTCAAGAACACGACTAACTCCTGACTGCCGGGGATATACATAATATCGAAGTAGGCCGCGTAGACAATGTGCGACGATATATAGGCAAAAATGAGCAAGGCCACACCAATGATAGCAGAGTTACCTGCACACATACCGTCCATGCCGTCATTGAGGTTGGCACCATTCGAGACTGCGGTCACTACAATGATGGTCATGATGACAAAGAGTATCCAGCCTGCAGCCACCTTATACTCACCAAGGAATGACATCACATTGGAGTAGTTCAGATTGTGGTTCTT
>DEWO01000038.1:7527-29887 GCA_002363695.1 Prevotella sp. UBA3208 | reverse complement strand
GTGAGGCCCTTCTTGATTTCGATGTTCACACCGTCGGAGAGTCCTGTGACCACAGGCTGGCGCTCATAGGTCTTCGTCTTGCCCTCACCTTTTATAATATAGACGAACGTCGAGTCGCCAGAGAACTCTATGGCACTCTCGGGAATGGTCAGCGCCTTGTCGACAGCAGCCAGCACAATCTCGGCATTGGCAGAGTAACCCGAGCGCAGCTTATCGTCCTTGGTGACCTTGACAGCTGCCTTGATTTCAAACTGGTTAGCACCGTTGCTCTCGACAGCCTTCGGCGAGATATACTCCAGGGCAGCGTCGAACTTCAGGTCCTGCAAGGCACCAATGGTAATCTTCATCGGCATACCCTGTACCAGCTGACCCACCTCTGTCTCGTCAATATTGCCACGGAAGATGAGGTCGTTCATGTTGGCCACCGAGGCAATGGTGGTACCGTCGTTGAACGTATTGCTGAGGATGACCGAGTTACCCACCTTGACGGGTACGTCGAGGATGACACCACTAATGGTTGAACGCACCAGTGTAGAAGAGGCCGAGGCATTGCTTTTCGACACACCGTCGCGCACTACCTGCAGTGCATCCTGGGCAGCCACGATTTCCTCCTTGGCCTGACGCAGTTTCTGACGAATCTTCTCGAACTCGTCAGCAGATACCAGCTGCTTATCGTAGAGTTTCTTCTGGCGCTCGTAGTCAACCTGAGCCTGTTGCTGGTTGATTTCTGCCAGACGTACACGAGCCTCTGCCGAGGAGAGCTGCCCCATGTCGGGAATCACCTTTACCTTGGCAATGACCTCGCCCTGCTGGACATACTGTCCGGGCTCCTTCATCAGTTGGGTAATGATGCCCGAAATCTGGGGTTTGATATTCACCTCATTGCGAGGCTCAATCTTGCCCGTGATGATGGTCGTCTTCTTGACCTCATTCATGGCAGGCGTGAACTCGTTGTACACAATCTCCTTAGGCTGGCTCTTCTGCCACAGGAACACGAATGTTCCGATGAAAATCAGTGCAATAACGGCTGCAATGATCAGTTTGCTGTACTTTTTCATATTGTTTTCGTTGTTTCGTTGTTTCGAGATTCCGATATTTCGAGGGTTCGAAAGGGATTTCATTAACTACTCGTCGCGCATGGCGTCTACGGGTTTGATAGCCATGGCGCGGGCGGCAGGAGCCAAGCCGGCCAAGACACCCATTGCCGACACCGCCAAGGCCGCAAAGATGGCCGTCCAGAAACCCACCTGGAAGTGGGCCGTGACAATACCGTCTTCCGTATTGCCTATCTCCAGCATCTGGAGGACGAGCACTCCTAACAGGATGCCGCTCATGCCTGCCACAAGGGTAAGGACAATACTCTCCGAGATAATCTGCGAGAGAATCATGCGCGGCGTGGCACCTATGGCCCGTCGGATGCCAATCTCCGTGGTGCGCTCGCGGACGGTGACCATCATGATGTTCGACACACCAATGGCACCAGCCAACAGCGTTCCGAGACCTACCAGCCAGATGAGGAAGTTGACACCACGGAAGAGGTTGTCCAACAGCTGGAACAGCACCTCTGTGTTGAACACCATCACACCCAGTTCGTCCGTCGGGTCAATCAAGTGAGCCCGGGCTACCGTTTCGCGGATGCGAGCAGACAAGCTGCTCATGACGACACCCTTACGCCCCGTGACAGCA
The DNA here is from genome assembly GCA_002363695.1 of Prevotella sp. UBA3208. The sequence continues at coordinate 28,201 of DEWO01000038.1, read as the reverse complement.
ATCATGTCCACCTCGTTGCCACGATTGTAAGTTTGCTGCACCAGCGTCAGGGGCAACGTAATCTTCTCCTCGGCCCGTCCGTTGAAGTTCATGCCGCCCGAGGCGTTATAGTCCACTCCGATGACCTCATAGTAGGTAGAGTCCACGCGGATGCTCTTGCCACACGGGTCGCCGCCTTCCTTGAAGAGGTCCTTGTATATCTTCTTGCCCAGCACACAGACCTTACGCTGTTGCTGCATATCCATCTGGTTGATATATCGGCCATAGTACATCTTGGGAGCCACGATGCTGGCATACTCAGGCGTCACTCCCTGAATGCGGGGTGTTGTTTTCTGGTCGCCATAATATGCCGTATTGCTTTTGCCCCATGCGCCAAACAACACTGGTGCAATAGCATCCAGTTCAGGCACGCGCTGGCGCAGACGTCCTATGTCCTTGTATTCCATAGCCCACCAGCGCCCCTTGCGGAATCCCTTGTAGGGTTTGGTGGTCTGCTGGGCCCATATCATGGCGGTGTTCTGGGCAAAGCCTTCGAAGTTGCGGTTCAGCATCTCCTTCAGTCCCTGTCCGCCCCCCATGAGCGCCACCAGCATGAAGACGCCCCAGAACACACCGAAGCCTGTCAAGAACGAACGGCTCTTGTTCCTGGTCAGCGTGTCCAGTATTTCGCGATATGAATCTAAGTCTATTCTCATATTAGTCTGCATTTAGGGCCTCGATGGGGCGTATTCTACTTGCCTTGAAGGCTGGGATGAGTCCAGCTATGGTGCCTGCCAAGACCATCACCATCGTGGCCTCGAAACAGACGTCCAGCCCTACGGTGGGGTTGACAAACATCGTGGCCTGGAAGAGTCCCGTGTCAATGGTGTCGTGCCCCAGGGTAGCGTCCATATATTCATTGGCCATCACGCCCAGCACCATCCCAATGTAGCCAAAGAACGTTGTGATGATGACGCTCTCGACAATGATGAGTCGCAAGATGTGCCTGGGTTTGGCGCCAATGGCCTTTCGTATGCCAAACTCGTGTGTGCGCTCCTTGACGGTGATGAGCATGATGTTGCTGACACCCACGATGCCCGACAGCAGGGTGAACAGTCCTACAATCCAGAGGGCCGTGCGGATGATGCCTATACCCTGCTCCATCTGCATGTTGTTGGTATAGCGGTTCCAGAGCCACACGCTGCTCTCGTCCTCAGGGTGCGCCTGGTGGTTGGCATTCAGGCGACGGCGGTAGTCTTTCTCAAACTCCTCGTTGGCCTCCTCCGTCGTCAGCCCGTGGAAGGTGAACTCAATACTGCCAGCCTCATCGGTGTTCGCTCCGAAGATGCCCTTGATGGCGCTGTAGGAAGAGAACGCCTCTGACGAGCCACTCTCTTCGTCCTTATAGATGCCCACGACCTTGAAGGCAAAGTTGCCCACCTTGACGTAACGTCCGAGGAGCGTCTTATAGTCCTTCTTAGGCTCCAGCTCCTTGGCCTGCTTGTTGCTCAGCACCAGCACCTTGCGCTTCTCCTTCTGGTCTATCTGGTTGATGAATCGCCCATGGAGCATCTCCATCTTGTCAATCTTTGTATGGTTGGGATAGACGCCCGTCACCTCTGTGGCTATATACTCCTGTCCGTTGCTGATGGTGACACTGGCGCTGTACTGTGCGCCCACCTCGTCGACAATATCCTTGAACTCAGTATCCGTCGTACTGATGTCGCGCGTCTGCAGCCAGATGCGCCGCCCTTCCTTCAGACCCTGATAGGCTTTCGAGGTACGTCCGCCAAACACCATCATCGAGTTAGACAGGAAACGGGCCGACTGGTTCAGCTGTGCATTGATGAGTCCGTTGCCGGCCCCCAACAGCACAACGAGCATGAAGATGCCCCAAGCCACTGCGAAGCCCGTCAGGGCAGTGCGTAGCTTGTTGCGCTTGGCTGTCTGTGCTATCTCCTTGAATAGTTCTATCATACTTTTTTATAATTGGCTTTTGGCATTTGGCTAATAGCTAATAGCCAACAGCCAATAGCCGTTATTCTATCAGTCCGTCCTTGATACGGATGATGCGATTGGTCTGGTCGCCCACCGTCGGGTCGTGGGTGACGATAATCTGGGTGATGCCCTCCTCCCGGTTCAGTTGCTTCAGCAGTTCCATCACCTCTATGCTCGTCTTCGAGTCGAGTGCTCCCGTAGGCTCGTCGGCCAGGATAATCTGCGGCTTGGTAATCAGTGCACGGGCTATGGCCACACGCTGGCGCTGACCACCCGACATCTCGTTGGGATAGTGCTCAGCCCAGTTCAGCAGTCCCAGTCGCTCCAGATACTCCAGGGCAAGGGTGTGCCGCTTGCGACGCGACACACCCTGGTAGAAAAGTGGCAACTCAACATTTTCTACTGCTGTTTTAAACGAGATGAGATTGAACGACTGGAAGATGAAACCTATCATCTTGTTACGATACTCGGCGGCGCGAGTCTCCGAGAGGTGCCAGATGGGCACTCCGGCGAGCTCGTAACTGCCCGAGTCGTAGTTGTCGAGGATACCTAATATATTTAATAAGGTACTCTTGCCCGAGCCGGACGCTCCCATGATGGAGACGAACTCGCCCTTCTCAATGTCGAGCGTAATGCCCTTCAGCACGTGCAGCGGCTGGGCGCCCTGATAGGTCTTATGAATGTCTTTTAAGTGAATCATGCTGTTGGTTTTGTCTATTTGACGACAAAGGTAGTCAGAAAGTTGCAAAGTACGGCATATTCTAATGACATTTTATCATTTTGCCAAGAGATTGAAGCAGATCATTGTTCCCAAGCCTTGCAGACTTCCTCGATTCCGATGCCCAGCAGGCGCATCTGTCGGAACAGTTCAGGCAGCCGGTTGTCCATGAAGTCGCGACGGCGCTCCGTCAGTATCTGCTCTTTGGCGCCTGGCGAGACAAAGTATCCCAGACCGCGCTTATTATATATAATGTTCGCGCGAGCCAGCTCGTCGTAGGCCTTGACTGCCGTATTGGTGTTCACCTGTAGCAGGACGGCATACTCGCGGACGCTTGGAATGCGGTCGTCCTCCTTGTACGTACCTGCCAGTATCTCGTCACAGAGGCGGTCCGCCATCTGCAGGTAGATTGCTTTATCGTTTGTGAAAGTCATAGTTCAACCATTTATTAGTAATCAATTGTAAGTTCTTGAAGATGTGGAACGAAGCCCAATAGTTGAAGACAGCGAGCAGAGGAAGCAGCACGGCGAGGATATAGGCGAGTAAGCCCACCTCCGATACATAATGGTGTCCGTCTTTCCATACATCGCTCCAGAACAGGTACAGGCCAAAGTGATGAATCGTCCACGACAACAGCCATACGAAGAGAATGAACACGAGCATGGATGCCACAAAGGAATACTTGCGCAACAGCGTTCCGCCGATAATCAGGAGCGAATGTGTCCACACGGCAATGGCAGCAATCACGACGATATTCATCGCCACATAAAGCCAAGTTTGACTATAGGAATCTGCCTCCAGTATATGAGGCGTCAGATTATCCATCATCTCGGGAATGGCCGAAGACCACCAGTAGTAGTATTCCACAGGACCACCCATCACCGAGGTCTCCACCTCTGTATAAGGTCCGCTGATCCAGAACCACGCCATGCGAAGACTGTCGCCCAAGACGAACGCCAGGAAGACACCCAGCACACAGACGACGGAGGTGTAGGTCATCAGGGCGAGGAACTTCTCGAGATTGTTTGCCGGCAGCATGAGGAAAGCCTCGCGCTTGCGCTTCTCGTTCACACCCGACACGATGGTGCTGACCAGGATGAGCGACACCAATGCAAAGAGGGCGGCACCTATCTGTCCGTAATAGTGCAGCATGGTGAGAGGAGTGTAAATACCATCCATTCTCAGCAGTATCATTTCAGCCATAAACACACCCACGACGGAGCCTGCTATAGCATAAAGTATTCGACGCTGATTGACTGACAGCACCCAACGGAGCGTCTTTCCAAATCTATTGAAACTAAATGAATTCATAGCTTTACATATTTACGAATTTACCAATGACCTGCTGACGGCAGAAAAGCTTATAAGACAGCCAGAAGTTCAGCACTACCCAGCAGAGCGCCACGAGGTTGGTGATGAGTATGTCTGTAGTCGTTGCTTCCGCAGGAGACACCTGAGTGTTAGGAATGATACTCAGCAGGATGATGACGATAGTAGTCAGCACCCAGTTGAACTTACGGGTGCGGAAGAAGGTGGCTCCCAGCGCATAGAGCGAATGGAACCATACGGCCAGCAACAACAGGGAGTTCAGAAACGTATGGCGCAGATGGCTGTGCACTTCCAGTTGGAACAAACGACTGAGGCTGTCCACCACCGTGGAGGTGACGAAGACGACATACTCACGACCCACCATCAGGTTGACGACATACTGCAACGCGTCGGCTCCCAACAAAGCTACCAGATAAAGGGGCAACAGGAGAATCCACGAGGCATAGCGCATCAGGTACTTCTCCAAGTTCGACGCAGGCAGCATCAGCAGGTTCTGCATGTCGTGTTTGCCCTCCATACTATAAAACATAAACGACGAGCCCAATACGAAGGTGGTTCCAAACAGGATCACAACAGCAATGGAGCAGGTCCCATAGGCATTGATACTGCTATGCACCGACTCGCGGTTCATCACCCATGTGAAGAACAGGAAGAGGAACGTCAGGATGGCAAAGACCTGCAAGAAGCTCTTGATGAAGTACTTCTTGTCGTTGACAAGCGACCAGCGGGCCAGTTTTCCGAATCTTTGTATATTAAACTGAATCATAACAATTCGTATAATTAGTGAATTCGTAGTCTTATATCTTGCCTTCATTGACGGCATTGAACAGCAGTTCCAGGTTGACTTGTGTCTCAGCACTGTCGGCTTTGCGCTGTGCAATGACGGCATTGCCCTGCAGGGAGGGCTCGCTGTAGAGCACGTCCTGCATCTGGTCGGGGGTGCGATACTCGAAGGCATACTTCTCCTGAATCTCCTGCACCGAGGCGTCGAGCAACAGTCGTTGCGGCGAGAGGATGAGGATGTGGTCCAACAACTGCTCCACGTCGTGTACCTGATGGGTGGAGATGATGAGTGTGCGCTCCTCCGTCATATACTGGGCAATGACCTTGCGGAACTGTGTCTTCGAGGGGATGTCCAGCCCGTTCGTCGGCTCGTCCATCAGCAGAAGACGGGTGTTGGTGGCCAGGGCGAAAGCCATGAAGACTTTCTTCTTCTGCCCCATCGACAGCGCGTTCAGCCTCAGGTCGGTGGAGAGTTCGAAGTCTTTCAGACAGGACTCCAGCACCTCGCGACTGAATCGCGGATAGAAGGGCTCGTTGATGCTGACATACTGTGAGAGCGACATAGCGGGCAGGTCGAACTCCTCAGGCACGAGGAACATCTCGCTCAGCACGTCGGGCGTCCGCTTGCAGGTTGCGACAAAGTCGAAAGAGACGGAGCCTGCCTTCGGGCGCAGCAGGCCGGAAATCAAATAGAGCAAGGTCGACTTGCCCGTGCCGTTCTTACCCAGCAGGCCGTAGATGCGGTTTTGCTCCAGCGTCAAACTGAAGTCGTCGAAGACCAACTCCTTCTGGCCTGCATACTTGAAACTGATGTTTTTAACGTCTATCATAATCGTATCATTTAGGTTGAATAATTACCTCTTCTTGGTGTACTACTCTAATAGTACACTGCAAAAGTACAACAAATATACGTTCCCTCCAAATTTTTCGGGCATTATTTTTCGCTTTAACACACTTTTAACATTCCCACCTTATTTAATATATAGACACCCTGCACGAAACAACTATTTCACTTGCACGAGAGGGAAATTTCACTTGCACGAGATCAGTTTTTCCCTACACTACGAGGGAAAAGTTTTTTCGATACGCAGAAAAAGTTTTTTGATAGTTAGCAATTTTATGTTCCCAACTTGGGAACATATGTACCCAACTTAGAAACACCTGTACCCAACTTGGAAACATAAGTACCCAACTTGGGTACAAAACTTTCCTAACTACGAAAAAAGAAATCCATAGGCACACAAAGAAAAAGCCCTCGGGAAGTGAGGAAAAACTTCCAGAAGGCTGAAAAGGCTTGCGTGTAGGGGGAGAGCCGTCAATGTCGCTGATCGGCGCCCCACATCATCTTCTCGCGCAGGGTTTTGAAGTAGCGGGTGCCCGAGCGCTTGATGACCTGCACGCGATAAGGCGCCTTGCGCAGGGTGAGCGTCGTCGAGTCGGGCAACTTCTCCGAACGGCCGTCCAAGGCCACGAGGAAGTTGTGCGTACGCGACTCGACAGTCAGCGTGATGACAGAATCCTCAGCCACGACGATAGGGCGCACGTTGAGCGAGTGCGGAGCGACAGCAGTCAGCGAGAAGACGTGCGTGCCAGGCACAATGATGGGTCCTCCGACGGAGAGCGAATAGGCTGTGGAGCCCGTGGGCGTAGACATCACAAGGCCGTCGGCCTGATAGGTGGCCAGCGTCTCGCCGTTGATGGTGGCGTGGATGGTTATCATCGAGGCGTTGTCGCGCTTCAGGATGGCAACGTCGTTCAGGGCACAGTTGTAGCCCTGCAAGGGTGCACCGTCTGTTTCCACCTGAATGACGGAGCGCGTCTCGACGCTGTAGTCGTCGGTATAGAGGGCAGCAACGGTGTGCTCAATGTCGCCCGCATGAATGTCAGCCAGGAAACCCAGGCGGCCCGTATTGATGCCCAGGATGGGAATCTCCTTGCGCCCTACCATACTGGCCGTCCGCAGGAAGGTACCGTCGCCACCCATCGAGATGGCAAAATCGGAACTGAAGTCTGTGTCGTCAAACACGTGTACGCCCTCGACAGGCAACCGCTGTCCGTCAGTCAGGAACTCGTAGAAAGAACGTTCCATCAGCACCTCGGCCTTGCGCTCAGAGAGGCTGGCCAGCAGTTTCTGGACAGATGCAGACTTCTTGGGTTGGTAGGTATTGCCGAAGATGGCAAAGCGGAGTTTTCGCGTGGTCGTCATTTTTTTATACTTTTTCGCTGTTATTTGCCAAAGATTTCGTATCTTTGCGCTTGCAAAGATAGTTATTTTTAGCGTAAAAGTATTAAAAAGGATACAGAAAATGACAAAACTAAGTGTAAATATCAATAAGATTGCCACCCTGCGCAATGCGCGAGGAGGCAACAACCCCAATGTGCTGAAGGTAGCATACGACGCAGAAGTATTTGGTGCACAAGGCATTACCGTCCATCCCCGTCCTGACGAGCGCCACATACGCTATCAGGACGTGCGCGACCTGAGGCCCCAGATTCAGACGGAGTTCAACATTGAGGGAAACCCCATCGAGTCGTTCACTCAGCTGGTGCTGGAGGTGAAGCCCACACAGGTAACACTGGTACCCGACGGACACGACCAGATAACGTCGAACCACGGGTGGGACACGCTGGAGAACCGCCCGTTCCTGACGGACATCTGCCGGGTGTTCAAGGAGGCAGGCATCCGCGTCAGCATCTTCGTAAACGCCGACCCACGGATGGTAGAGGGTGCCAAGGTGTGTGGGGCCGACCGTGTGGAGCTCTACACGGAGCCCTACGCCTCGGGCTATGCCCAGAACCGCGAACAGGCCATTGCCCCCTTCATCGCCGCTGCCGAAGAGGCTCGCCGCGTGGGATTAGGGCTGAACGCAGGCCACGACCTGTCGCTGGAGAACCTGGCCTACTACCACCAGCAGATTCCCTGGACGGACGAGGTCAGCATTGGTCACGCCCTCATCTGCGACGCCCTCTACCTGGGTCTGCAGGAGACCATCAAGCAATACTTACAAGCATTGAAATAAATTATGGCAAAAAAAGTTTATGTTTTCTTAGCAGAAGGCTTCGAGGATGTCGAGGCCCTGATTCCCGTTGACGTGTGGCGTCGCGGAGGTTTGGACGTAGTCACTGTCAGCATCACCGATTTCCTGACGGTGCAGTCGGCCCACGGTGTGAATATCGAGGCCGACACGACATTCGAGCAGTGCGACTTCTCGGATGCCGACCTGCTGTTCCTGCCCGGCGGAATGCCTGGCGCCAGCAACCTCTTTGCCCACAAGGGAGTCTGCGAAGCCGTTAAGAACCAGCACCTTTCAGGTCACAAAGTAGCCGCCATCTGTGCCTCGCCCGCTGTGGTGCTCGCCCCGCTGGGCGTGCTCGACGGCAAGCGTGCCACCTGCTATCCGGGCTTCGAAGAGGCGCTGACGAAGTCCCACTATACGGGCGCCCTCGTCACCGTTGACGACAATGTCACCACGGGTGAGGGGCCTGCTGCAGCCTTCCCCTTCGCCTACGAACTGCTGGGGCAGATGACCAGCCCACAGGAAGCACTGCAGATAGCCGACGGAATGCGCTTCACTCACCTGATGGCCCGATGAACTACGTCATCATCGTAGCTGGCGGCAAGGGACTGCGCATGGGAAGCGACATTCCCAAGCAGTTTCTGCCCATCGGTGGAAGACCGGTACTGATGCGGACCATAGACAGGTTTCGCGAGTATTCCGAGGAGTTGCAAATTATCCTCGTGCTGCCCAAGGCGCAACAAGAATACTGGCGACAACTATGTCAAGAGTATGACTTTCCCCTCCCCTCCATAGGGGAAGCCGGGAAGGGTCACTACCTCTTGGCCGACGGGGGAGAGACGCGCTTCCACTCGGTGCAGAACGGTCTTGCCCTCATTCCCGACGACGCTGAGGGAGTCGTAGGTGTGCACGACGGCGTGCGCCCCTTCCCCTCCATCGACGTCATCCGCAACTGCTACGAGACGGCCTGCGAGAAGAAAGCCGTCATTCCCGTTATCCCCGTCGTGGAGACCGTGCGCCACCTCGCAAGGGGAGAGTCCCTCTGTGCGTCGCGCTCCCAAACCGTCCCCCGCGACGAATACCGCCTGGTGCAGACGCCCCAGACTTTCGACATCCAACTGCTTAAAGCAGCGAACCGCCAGCCTTACAACGACGGCTTCACCGACGATGCCTCGGTGGTGGAGGCCTACGGACATCCCATCACCCTCGTCGAGGGCAACCGCGAGAACATCAAGATAACAACCCCCTACGACCTGAAGATTGCAGAAGTACTGATAGGATGACCGACATACTGCAACAAGACCTGCAATACCTGCCGGGGGTGGGACCCCAGCGCAAGAAGATGCTCAACGAGGAGTTGGGCATCCAGACGTATGGCGACCTGTTGCAGTACTATCCCTACAAGCATGTAGACCGCTCGCGGCTCTACGGCATCCGCGAACTCAACGGCGATATGCCTTTCGTACAGGTGAAAGGCCATATCCTGAGTTTCGAGACGTTCAAGATGAGTGCCCGTAAGGAGCGCGTGGTGGCCCACTTCACGGACGGCAGCGGAAGGGTGATGGACCTGACGTGGTTCAACGGCGGTAAATATGCCAAGCAGCAATACAAGATAGGTACGGAGTACATCGTCTTCGGACGGCCTAACGTCTACAACGGACGCATCAACGTCACTCACCCCGACATAGACGTGGCAGAGAAACTGGAACTGTCGGCTATGGGGATGCAGCCCTACTACAACACCAGCGAGAAGATGAAGAAGGCGGGCCTCAACAGCCGTGCCCTGGAACGGTTGACCAAGACGCTCTTAGACGTACTGAAGGCTCCCCTGTCCGAGACACTGCCCGACTTCATCACCCAGAAGCTGAACCTGATGTCGCGCGACGAGGCACTGCGCAAGATTCACTATCCGCAAAACGCCAAGGAACTGGAACGGGCCCGTGTCCGACTGAAGTTTGAAGAGCTGTTCTACGTACAGCTTAATATATTAAGGTACGCCAGTGACCAGCGCCGCAAATATCGCGGCTACATATTCTCCAAAGTGGGCGACCACTTCAACAACTTCTACTCGCAGAACCTGCCCTTCCCCCTGACGGAGGCACAGAAGCGCGTCATCCGCGAAATTCGCAAGGACATGGGCAGTGGGCGACAGATGAACCGCCTGCTGCAAGGCGATGTGGGCTCGGGCAAGACCCTGGTGGCGCTGATGTCCATGCTCATCGCCCTGGACAACGGCTATCAGGCCTGCATCATGGCGCCGACGGAGATACTGGCCGAGCAGCACCTGCAAACCATCATGGACTTCCTGCACGACATGCCCATCCGCGTGGCGCTGCTGACGGGTATCGTCAAAGGCAAGAAGCGCCAAGAGATACTGGACGGCCTGCTGGACGGAACAGTCAACATCCTGGTGGGCACACATGCTGTCATTGAAGACACCGTTCAGTTTGCCCGACTGGGCATGGTGGTGGTCGACGAGCAGCACCGCTTCGGAGTGGCACAACGCGCCAAGCTGTGGAACAAGAGCCAGAATCCGCCTCACGTATTAGTGATGACGGCCACCCCGATTCCACGCACACTGGCAATGACACTCTACGGCGACTTGGACGTCTCCGTCATTGACGAACTGCCGCCCGGTCGCAAGCCCGTAGTCACCCAGCACGTCTTCGACCGTTCCATGCCATCATTGTATGACGGCATACGGAAACAAATCCACCAAGGACGTCAGGTATACATCGTGTTCCCCTTGATTGAGGAAAGCGAGAAGATAGACCTGAAGAATCTGGAGGACGGCTTCGAGGTGCTGACACAGGTATTTCCTGAGTTCCGCCTCAGCAAGGTACACGGCAAGATGAAGCCTGCCGACAAGGAGGCGGAGATGCAGAAGTTCGTGCGTGGCGAGACGCAGATACTGGTGGCCACCACCGTTATTGAGGTAGGCGTCAATGTGCCTAACGCCTCCGTCATGGTCATACTGGAGGCTCAGCGGTTCGGCCTAAGCCAGCTGCACCAACTCAGAGGACGCGTGGGACGTGGCGCCGACCAGTCGTACTGCATCCTGGTGACCAACATGAAGTTGGCAGAAGACACCCGCAAGCGCATTGATATCATGTGCGAAACCAACGACGGCTTCCGCATTGCCGAGGCCGATTTGAAGTTACGCGGACCTGGCGACCTGGAAGGTACCCAGCAAAGTGGGATGGCCTTTGATTTGAAAATAGCGGACATTGCACGCGACGGGCAACTGGTGCAAATGGCACGCGACGAGGCACAGCAAATCATAGAAAACGACCCAGAATGTACCTCAGAGCGATATGCACTCCTATGGAGAAGACTGCGCGAACTGCACAAAACCAACATCAATTGGGGGGCTATTTCGTAATAATATTAAGTGTTAAAAGACACATAAAGAGTGTTAACACACTTGCTTTTTGCAAAATAATTAGTAACTTTGCAACGTTTTGTTTCCATAACGGAACAAATTAATAACAGAAAACCCGCTAATTTGTAATGAAGATACTGAAGACAATTGTAATCCTGGCCATCGCAACGTTGAGTTCCATCCCCACCATGGGACAAGACTTGTTAGCCCGTCAGGCACCTATTGACAGAAAGATGAAAGCAGTCGACAGCGTAGCATTGCACCGACTGATAGAATTTGAATCGTACGACTCACCCTCAGCAGACCTTTATGAAGACTGGGACAACCTGCACGCCCACAGCCGCGTGACAGATTTGCCAGATACCTTCCGCATCTCGCTGAAGGATTTCTGTATGCCGACGACCAGCCGCGTGCTGACCTCAAACTTCGGTGCACGCTGGGGACGCCAGCATAAAGGACTGGACATCAAGGTATATATCGGAGACACCATCCGTGCTGCCTTCGCTGGAAAGGTTCGCGTAGTACGCTACGAGGGGCGCGGCTACGGCAAGTATGTAGTCATCCGTCACGACAATGGGCTGGAGACCTACTATGCCCACATGTCCAAGCAATTGGTAGTGGAAGATCAGGAAGTCCGCGCCGGTGACCCCATCGGACTGGGTGGAAACACCGGTCGTAGCACGGGTTCACACCTGCACTTCGAGACCCGTCTGTGTGGCGTAGCACTGAATCCCGCACTGTTGTTCGACTTCCGCAACCAAGACGTAGTTGACGATTATTACGTATTCCATAAGGCTACCTATCAGAAAGAGTCCTCTGTTGCCAACCGCTTACGTGGAGTCAATGGTATCAGTTTCGGCTCGAACAATAGCGACCAAGAAGTGGAACTGGCTGCTGCAGCACCTGCTGCCTCGTATGCCCAAGAGACTCGTTTCCACAAGGTGAAGAAAGGTGAAACACTCTATTCTATTGCCCGCCATCGCGGAACGACAGTAGATGCCATCATGAAGCTGAACCACCTCTCGAAGCGCTCAAAGATCCGTCCCGGTCAGATTCTGAAGTTCAACTAAGACAGACTATACATCTTATTATATATAGACGGCACCCTCAAGCAGAAGGTGCCGTCTTGTTTTTCTGATAAAAGCCACAAAAAAACTCTATCCATACTTAACATTCGTGCCTCACATGCGTATCACACTATAGAATGACCCGCGAAGCGTTTGAACATATCGCCCAGGAGCTACGCCCCCGCCTGCTTGGTATAGGGCGGCGATTCTTCCATAAAGAAGAGACGGCAGAAGATATCGCACAAGAGACACTCATGCGACTCTGGATGGTGCGCGAGCATCGTCAGCAACTGGCCACCGTCCGCCAGCAAGGCTGGAAGCCAAACGTGGAATTCTTTTCGCCGCAATACACCGACCCGGCTCAGAAGACGCGCCCCGACCACCGCACCACCCTCTACTGGACCCCCAAGGTCAAGACCGACGAGGAGGGCAGAGCCACTGTCCGCTTCTATGCCTCCGACATCAGCCGCCGCTACCTCGTCACCCTCGAAGGCGTCAGCGACGACGGCATCATTATCCAAAAACAGACCATTATAGAATAACATTTTGATCAACTTTGCAGCAATGAAACGACTGTTATACATCATGGCACTCATAGGAGTACTGCTACCCGCCACAGCCCAGACCATCGTTCGCGACGCGAGTGACGGACAGCCCGTCATTCAGGCCTCCGTCTACGACGAGCAGGGCAAGATCATCGGTGTCACCGATGCCGACGGACAGCTGCCACACGTGGGCGACAGCAAGACCATACGCCTGACACACATCGCATACCAGCCCTTGGTAATGGACAAGTCGCCCTATACCTTCCAGCAGGACAGCATGCGCCACATAGTGACCACCACCTTCAATGCGCTCTATCCCGACAAGAGCCGTCCGGTGAAGCTGAACATTCTGGACAGTCACAGCAAGTACCGTACCGTGGCGGCCCCCACAATGGTGAAGAACCAGCATCAGACGGTACACCGCATGGGAACATATGCCAAAGTGTCGCAAGGCGACCTGCTGGCCTACAGCGAGGTGCGCCAGCTGAAGGGCACCATGCGCCAGCGGGGACACGAGAAGTATGCCATGAACCTCTGGCTGTTCGACGAATACTTTCCCGTTGAAGCCGAGTTGATGACCAAGCAAGAGTACAAGGCAGAACAGAAGACGCACAAAGCCGCCCTGCACAGCATGTTGCCAGAGGCGATTGATCACTACATAGACGAACAGCACATTCCCGAACTGAGCAGTGACATACAACGCAAACTTGAGATGACACGCAAGAGGCAGCAGAAAAGCAAGCAGGCAGCAGATGAAAGCAACGGGAAGAACGTGCTACAAGAGCGCATCTATCTGCAGACCGACAAGCCCTACTATGCTGCAGGCGACACGGTGTGGTTCCGAGCGCACTTGGTGGACGCAGCAACCCACATGCCTGTCAAGCGTTCGCGTTTTGTCTATGTAGAGATGCACAACCAGCAGGCCGACACCCTGATGCAGCGGCTGATGATTCGCAGCAACGAGGACGGCGTGTTTGCCAATGCCCTGCTGTTGCCCAAAGACCTTCCAGGCGGTGTCTACACCTTGGTGGCCTACACCCAGTGGATGCGCAACTTCCCGGCAGAACACTTCTGCTACCAGCCCCTGACGGTGGCTGGAGGACAGCGTGTGCGAGGGCACCGCATTCCATTGCAGCACCTCTCGCAGCACGATGCCAAGGTCCGCATCAGCGGAGAGGCTGCCACCGAGAACAAGCCCATAACCCTCGACCTCAGCATCCAGGATAAGGGCGGACTACCGCTCAGCGGCACCTTTGCACTCTCCGTCACCGACTACGATGTGGTGAAGCCCGACAGCCTGTTTGGCGACATCCGCCAGAGCCTGCTTCGCCAGCAGCTTACCCATAGTGCAGACACGTCCTATACCATCACCTATCCGTTCCAGGAGCAGCAGTTCATCACTGGCCGCGTGAAAGGCTCGCTGGGCCAGCGCATCAAGAATCCGCACCTGCTCGTGGTAAACAACCGGACGGGCCACCGCGAAGAGTTTGAACTCGGCGACAGCACGCGCTTCGCTCTGGCCGTCAACAATCCCAACGGCACAACATTCACACTGGAGGGCACGCGCCGCAGCGGCAGCACCAAATTTGTAGAACTGCAAATCGACTCGCTGACCTTTCCCAAACTGAAGCTGCCCCACTACCGGCTGACCACCGATGCCGCCGACCTCGCTGCCTTCACCACCCAGTCGCAGAGCCAGCAGATGTACAATCGTGCCAGCTACATCGAACTGCCCGAGGTGGAGAAGGTGGGCAAGAAGCAGAAGCCACTGAAGCAAAACATTATGAGCCTTGAGGCTCCTCGCGGATTTCCAGCAGGAGATACGCGTATTGAGAATGCTGCCAACGTACAGCAGTTGCTGACCGCACTGGGCATGCGAGTCTATTACGTCGATGGCGAAGCCACCATTACGACTACAGATAATGCCGGGTTGAAAGTATATGTAGACAATTTCGAGGAAACAGACCACGACTACGTGCTAAACCTGGTACCGCAGAACATCAGTTCCATCGAATACTTCACGCCCAACAACGCCGTCAACGGCTTCTTCGGTGTCCGGCCAGGTCCTACGGGTAAAATACCCGGTGTCCTGTTCATCTTCCTCAAGGATGGTTCAGAGATAGTCCACTCCAAGGCCGCCCGCCCGCTGTCGATGGCTACCGTCCGTCAGTTAGGCTACGAACAGCCCGTAGCGTTCTACTCGCCGCAATATCCTGACCCGTCACAGAAGACGCGCCCCGACCAGCGCACCACCCTCTACTGGAACCCACAGGTCAAGACCGATGCTGAGGGCAGAGCTACCGTCCGCTTCTATGCCTCCGATGTCTCCAAGCGCTACCTCGTCACCCTCGAAGGCGTGAGCGACGACGGCATCATTGTACACCATCAGCGGGTAATCGAATGACAGCCGTTCACCGTACCACATAGCCGTCCTTAGTCTTCTTAAAAGCTTTCAGGCGGATGGTATGGTTCACATGGTCAAAATACCTATTCGAATTGACATAGCTCCCATTCACGCGGGTCTCAAAATGCAGATGTTCCGTGGTGGCTCTTCCTGTGCGTCCTGTCAGGGCTATCACCTGCCCGGCCTTCACATAGTCGCCCACCTTGACCATGTTCTTGGAATTATGGCTATAATAGGTCTCCAAGCCATTCGGATGCTTGATACGAATCAGATTGCCATATCCAGAATATTTAGCCGAGAAGATGACCTCACCGTCAAAGGCTGCCAGAATATTGTCGTTGGGTTTTGTCTTCAGGTCCGTACCCGTATGCTGCCTGCCGCCACGTCCACCATAAGGACTGATAACCTTGGCCCCTGGCAGCGGATAACACCACCACTGGCGAGTAGCCTCTTCTTCAGATTGAGGTGTCTTTAACACACTCACATTTACTTTCCAGTTGGCAGTCTTCTGGAACAAGACCACCTGCTTACGCAAACGGTGACTCTCCAAACTGAAGAATATCTCGGGATTGACACGCCCACCATTTACCATCATGGCAAATTCACAATAGGTACGCCCTTTGTTGGTACCCACAATGGCAATGGTCTGTCCTGCCTTGACACGATCGCCGGACTTCACCAGATTCTCGGCATTATTGCCGTAGACGGTCTCCAGTCCATTGCCGTGGCGGATGACAATGACATTGCCAAATGGCGGATTGTTGCGCGAAAGACGCACGACACCGTCGAACATCGCCTTCACAGCATCTCCCTTGGCGGTTTCTATCTCTACATTATAGTCCTTACCCATCTTTGCCTTACCCACGGGAAGCGGGAAGCAGTAATCCTTGTCGCGTCCTGCAGTAAAGTCAATGGTAAAGGCATCAGACTTCTCAAATAACGTGGGGTCCTCCATGCTGATTTGCTGTTGCTCCAAAGCGGTAAACTTAGACTGTGCACAACTCGAGAGTGCCAGCACCAAAGCCGCAAAGAGTATAGCGTATTTTACTTTCTTCATCATTTTACTTTAAGACTATAGCCGTATAAATTCGGCCCGAATTAATTCCTAACCGGCGAGCCGAGAAATACTGTTCGTACTGCTGATAGGTGCAAATGTCCGACATCCAGACGTCCTGTACTCCAACCGCTTCCAACTGGAGGCGATTGCACTGTGGCAGGTCCAGGTGCCACTTCGCATACCGACGGGCAATGGGGGCCATATCGAAACCGGCATCCACAAACTGCTGATACACCTCGTCGCCTACCTCAAAGCTTTCCAAAGAGATGCCTGGCCCTATGACGGCTTTCAGCTGACGGGGCTGTGAGTGATAAGCCTCTTGCATTTGCGCCACTGCCTCCTGCACTATACGCTGTACCGTTCCCCGCCAACCGGCATGTACGGCACACACGGCGTGGTGTTCGGCATCATATAATAGAATAGGTATACAGTCAGCTGTTGACACGCCGATACAAAGTCCTTTCACATCGGTCATGACAGCATCCACACCCTCCAATACTTCTGTGGGCGGAGCATCCACACGACGAACTACCTTCCCATGCGTCTGGTGAGGCATGATGATGTGCTGTTCGGGTACTCCAATCAGTGCGGCCAGTGCCTGCCGATTGCAAACGATGTGCTCTGGTGCATCGCCGCAATAGTTGTTGATGTTGAAAGCAGCATAGTTGCCCGTGCTGCTTCCCCCTTGACGAGTGGTACTGAAAGCCAGCACCCCTGTATCCATATCATAATATGCCAGTTGCGGACTACTCATCCTCTGTGTATTCAAAGTCCTCGTAGTCCTCGATATCCTCTACTTCCTCATCGTCAATATACTCAATATCCTCGTCTTCACCTTCGTCGGCCAACTCCTCGGCAAAGCGGGTCATATCCTTGTCACGATGCACCAGCGTATCCTCTGCCATCACAGCGGCCAGTTTATTGCTCTCTGCATTCAGTTCACGCCAGAGCACATCCTTCAGTTCGTCAAGTCCCTTATTGGCCACAGCAGAAATAAAGACACAAGGCAAATCCTGAGGAAGTGTCTCGCGCAGCATCTCTATGAGTTCATCGTCTAACAGGTCACACTTGGTGACAGCCAGCACACGATGCTTATCCAGCATCTCCGGATTAAACTGACCCAACTCGTTCAGCAGGATTTCGTACTCACGCTTGATATCGTCCGTATCACCGGGAACCATGAACAACAGCAGGGAGTTACGCTCAATATGGCGAAGAAAACGAAGTCCCAGCCCCTTACCTTCCGAGGCACCCTCGATAATACCCGGGATGTCAGCCATCACGAAGGACTTACTGTCACGATAGCCCACAATACCCAGCGAGGGTTCCATGGTTGTAAACGGGTAGTTGGCAATCTTGGGACGGGCATTGGAAAGAGCTGACAGCAGGGTCGACTTGCCGGCATTGGGGAAGCCTACCAAGCCTACGTCTGCCAACAGTTTTAACTCCAATATCACCGTCATCTCCTGCATCGGCTCACCGGGCTGCGCATAGCGTGGTGCCTGATTGGTGGCCGAACGGAACTGATAGTTGCCCAGTCCGCCCCGTCCGCCCTTCAGCAAGACAATCTCCTGACCGTCGTAGGTGACGTCGCAGACATACTTTCCCGTCTCTGCATCATAGACTACCGTACCACAGGGCACGTCAATATAGACATCCTTGCCGTCCGTACCATGACACTTATCGCGTCCGCCATTTCCGCCATGTTCAGCGAAAATGTGGCGCTCGTACTTCAGGTGCAACAGCGTCCAGTAATTGTGGTTACCGCGCAGGATGATGCTGCCACCCTTGCCACCATCACCACCGTCTGGACCGCCGTTGGGGTTATACTTCACATGACGGAGATGCATGGATCCCCGTCCCCCCTTGCCCGAACGGCATAGTATCTTGACGTAGTCTACGAAGTTGGACTCCATTACAAGTTATCGATTACGTTCTGAATGTCAGCAAAGATACGCTCCAACGTACCATGACCATTGATATGATGGTGCAATCCCTCTTTCTTATACCACTCAATGAGAGGCTGGGTCTGCGAATGGTACACTACCAGACGCTTCTTGATGGTCTCCTCATTGTCATCGGCACGACCACTCTCCTGACCACGCTTGATGAGGCGAACCATCAGTTCATCCTCTGGCACGTCCAACTCTATCATGGCAGCCACCTTGTCGCCACGTTCGTCCAGCATTTTCTTCAAGGCTTCAGCCTGTGGGATGGTACGGGGGAAGCCGTCAAAGATGACACCCTTGTGACCACGTCCAAACGAATCATAGACATTGGCCAAAATGGAGATCATCAAATCGTCAGGAATCAGGTTGCCTTTGTCAATATAGCTCTGGGCGGTCTTACCCAGTTCCGTACCCTTCTTGATTTCATTACGCAGTACATCACCCGTTGAGATGTGTCCCAAACCATAGTGTTCTATCATCAGGTCGCTCTGTGTTCCCTTGCCTGAGCCGGGAGCACCAAAAATCACAATGTTCTTCATTTGAATTCTAATTTCTTGTTTATCCTGTTTAATTCTTGTTTCTTTTCCATTGTCAAACTTATACCACAAGTCCGTCATCAAGTCGCTCTTGCGCTCCTCGACGTCACTGGGCAGATGGGGTAGTTTTATTTGTCTCATCGCCAAACGCTTAACCCTCAACTAAAGTATAAACTTCCGGCAGGTTGCGCCCCAGCTGGTCGTAGTCCAGTCCATAGCCCACGATGAAGTCGTTGGGAATGGAAAAAGCCGAATACTCGATGTTGAGATTCAACATCAGCTTCTCTGGTTTCACGAAGAGGGTACAGATGTGTATCGATGCCGGACTGTACTGGCTCAGCGTATCTAGCATCTGCTGCATGGTACGCCCCGTGTCTACGATATCCTCCACAATGACAATGGTGCGCCCGATGATGTCTTCGTTCAGCCCGATGAGCTTCTTCACCTTTCCGGTAGAGACGACACCGTTATACGATGCCAGTTTCACAAACGATACCTCGCAGGGGATGGTAATCGCTCGCAGCAGGTCGGCCGTAAACACGAAAGCCCCGTTCAACACGCTCAGAAAGAGCGGATTCTTATCCGCCAAGTCGCGGCTGATTCGTGCGCCCAGTTCCTTCACACGCTGTTTGATTTCTGCCTCCGAGATAGACGTCTTAAACGTCTTATCCTTAATTTTTACGATGCTCATTGATGTCGAAAAATAAAATTTGATGCAAAATTACTAAATTTTCGGCAAAGAATAGGTATAGATTAGCATATTTTTCGTATTTTTGCAGTCAAATGAAGATTTTTACCAGCGCTCAGATACATGAGCTAGACAAATATACCATAGAGAACGAGCCTATCTCGAGTCTCGATCTCATGGAACGCGCAGCTAAGACTTTGGTACAAGCTGTCACTAAGTTATACCCACCATCTACCCCCGTTGTGGTCTTTGCCGGACCGGGGAACAATGGAGGTGACGCATTGGCTATGGCACGTATGCTGGCCGAAAAAGACTACGAGGTCATTACCTATCTTTTCAATATCAGTGGAAAACTGTCGCCCGACTGTGCTGCCAATAAGACGCGCCTGCATGAAAGCAAGAGCGTCAAGGAGTTTATTGAGGTTGTCAACGAGTTTGAACCACCCCGTCTGGAGCAAGGTATGCTGGTCATTGACGGACTCTTTGGGTCTGGCCTCAACAAGCCACTGGCTGGTGGTTTTGCCTCACTGGTCAAGTATATCAACTCCTCACCGGCACAAATTGTCAGCATCGATGTTCCGTCTGGCCTCATGACGGAAGACAACAGCTACAACGTCCGCGCCAACATCATCCGGGCCACGACAACACTGACCCTCCAATTGCCCAAACTGGCATTTCTATTCCCCGAGAACCAAACTTTCATCGGCAAACTCCGCATACTGGACATCCGCCTCAGTCAAGAGGGTATCAACAAAACGGACACTAACTATATGTTTGTCGAGGAAGATCAGGTACGCAAACTGCTACTCGAGCGCCCTGCCCATGCCCACAAAGGCCAGATGGGCAATGCCTTGTTGATTGCAGGCAGCTATGGAATGGCAGGAGCTGCCATCCTTGCTACACGGGCTTGTCTACGCAGTGGCGTCGGCAAGGTAACGGTGAATACCCCGAAGCGGAATATTCCTATCCTACAAACTGCAGTGCCCGAAGCCATCGTGCAGGTCACGAGCGAAGAGACTATTTTTGCCGAGGCGATGGATACAGAAGACTTTAATGCCTTGGGCATTGGCCCTGGTATCGGACAAAGCGAACAAACGGCTGTGGCACTGGTTGCACAGATACGCCGTGCCCAGTGTCCCTGTGTGGCCGATGCCGATGCGTTAAACATCCTGGGTAACCACCGTGCCTGGCTACAGCAATTGCCACAGGGCATTATCCTTAC
>DEWO01000038.1:5982-7419 GCA_002363695.1 Prevotella sp. UBA3208 | reverse complement strand
CGCCTGACCAAGGCTCGCAATCTTGCACAACGAATCAAGGGCTATATCATCCTGAAGGGGCATCATACAGCCATCTGTATGCCCGACGGAAATGTTCTGTTCAACGCTACAGGCAATGCGGGCATGGCTACTGCCGGCAGTGGCGATGTCCTGACGGGTATCATCACTGGTTTGCTGGCGCGTGGCTACAAGCAACAAGACGCCTGCGTGCTTGGTGTCTATCTGCATGGATTGGCCGGAGACTTGGCTGCCAACGATTTAGGCGAGGAAAGCCTCATGGCCAGCGACATCATCCAATATATCCCACGAGCTTTTAAACGACTTCAGGAATGAGAATCATAGCTGCCCTGTTCTTAATTCTTTCGTTAAGTCTTCCTTCTGAAGGACAGACTTACTACCTGCCCAAGACGGCCGTCCGTTTCCACCTGCTCATTGAGAAGCAGACATATACTCCTGGCGTTTTCGCACCCTACGCAGAGCGCTACCTGCATCTGGGTTACATTCAGCAACAGGAACACATCAGCCACCGCGTTGTAACCTGCCAACTGACCACCGTCGGAGTACGCGACACGTCCAAATGTTACACCCTGCACCTGAAGGGCAAAGGGGAGACAGCCGATGTCAAGCTCAGCGATGACGGCGTGCTGCTGGCCATCAATGCCGAACCAGTACAACCATCCATACCACCCATCTACTCCCCTCAGGTCAAACAACGCCAGCAGCCTTCCCCAGAGAAGTTTCTGTCTGCCGAAGTTCTGTCCGCAGGAAGCACAGCAAAGATGGCAGAACTGACCGTACAGCAGATACTCGACCTGCGCGAGCATCGTCAGCAACTGGCCACCGGCGAAGCTGAGGATATGCCCAACGACGAAAAGCAGTTGCAGCTGATGCTCCAGCGCATTGACCAGCAGCACGATGCGCTTATGACCCTGTTCACTGGTACCATCCGTCGCGATACCACCATGCAGGTTATCACCCTATATCCGGAGCAAGAGACAGAGCGCGAAGTGGTCTTTCGTCTGTCCCGTCAACGTGGTCTGGTAGACAAAGACGACCTATCGGGCGTACCTTTTTATATGACTGTCAAGAACCTCTACCCAGATCAGTCTCAGCCCTTGGAAAACAAAAAGGGTGACTGGCTATACGTCAACTCATCTGGCACCGCTACCATTACCCTCCAACAAGAAGATTTGCCCTTGGCAACATTCGAGGTTCCTCTGGCTCAGTTCGGTCACACAGAGCAACGCAGTTGCGACCCCTTCAAACGCTACGTCACCCATCTGACACTTCACCCAGCCACAGGTGCTATTGTCAAGCAATACTCAGACATGGACAAGAAATAAAAAAGCCTCGCCACATTGGGCGAGACTTTTTCTTATGCATGATTGTGTCTTTATTACTGAGCCAGCTTGCCGTCAGAACCAAGTACTTCCTTAA
>DEWO01000038.1:5248-5787 GCA_002363695.1 Prevotella sp. UBA3208 | reverse complement strand
TTAATCTTACATACAGCACTCTTAGAAGCCTTGCGGAGCTGCTCCTCGGGGATACCTACTGCATCGGGCAGATTGCCACCGAACTTATTGATGGTGTCAACCTCTTCCTGAGGAACAGAAGAAGAACCATGCAGCACGATGGGGAATCCGGGAAGCTTCTTCTCAATCTCAGCCAGCACGTCGAATGCCAATGGAGGAGGAACGAGCTTACCGGTCTTAGGATCGCGGGTGCACTGCTCGGGCTTGAACTTGTAAGCACCATGAGAAGTACCGATAGAGATAGCCAGCGAGTCGCAGCCTGTGCGAGTAGCAAAGTCAATAACCTCCTCGGGCTTGGTGTAGTGACTTACCTCAGAGGCAACCTCGTCCTCAACACCAGCCAGCACACCGAGCTCGCACTCAACAGTAACATCATACTTGTGAGCATATTCTACAACCTGACGGGAAATCTTGATGTTCTCCTCGTAAGGCAGTGAAGAACCATCGTACATCACTGAAGAGAAGCCCATGTCGATGCAGTCCTTGCAGAGCTCGAAGCT
>DEWO01000038.1:0-5200 GCA_002363695.1 Prevotella sp. UBA3208 | reverse complement strand
CGAAGCTGTCACCGTGGTCGAGGTGCAGCACGATCTCAGGATGCTCACAGCCCAGTTCCTTGGCGTATGCCACAGCACCCTCAGCCATGTAACGCAGGATAGTAGCGTTAGCATAGTTACGAGCACCCTTGGAAACCTGCATGATAACAGGAGACTTTGTCTCAACAGCAGCCTGTACGATAGCCTGCATCTGCTCCATCGTGTTGAAGTTGAAAGCGGGAATAGCATAGCCGCCAGCAACTGCTCTCTTAAACATCTCGCGAGTATTTACGAGACCTAAATCCTTGTAGTTTACCATAATTTTACTTTTAAATATGAGTTTAAAATCTAATCTGACCGCAAAGATAGTAAATTCTTTCGGAAAAAGAAAAAGAAAAAAGCACGGATTACACAGATTTCACGGATTTTAAAACTTTTCCGTCATTCTGTGCAACCCGTGCGGGGGAAATGCAAACTTCGTATTGCAAAAAGAGCTTTTTACTTCTCAGCGGGCTCGATGACTTTCCAGATGCAAGCAGCCAAAGCGCCACCTACGAAAGGACCTACGATAAATATCCACAGGTTGGCCAGTGCGGTACCACCCTGGAAGATAGCAGGAGCCAAAGAACGGGCGGGGTTCACCGATGTACCTGTGTAACGGATGCAAACCAAGTGAACCAGCACGAGACTCAGACCGATAGCCAGACCTGCGAAGTTGTTGGTAGCGCCATTGGTCTTGGCAGTAGCACCGAGTGCAACGAGCACGAAGACACAAGTGAAGATAATCTCAGCCAGCAGACCGCCCAACATCGAGACATTGGCCTGCAGGTCGTTGGCACCAGTACCCTCCAGTCCTGGAACATTAGCTGTCAATACTGCCAACAGGGCTGAACCGATGAAGGCGCCAATACACTGGAACACCATGTACATACATCCCTCCTTGGCATCCATGCGGCCAGCAATGATGCAACCCAGCGTAATGGCCGGATTGATGTGACAGCCAGAGATACCACCAATGGTATAAGCCATGGCTACTACAGCCAGACCGAAGGCAAAAGCTGTTCCAACGACAGCGGGGATGTTGTTAACGGGGTCACAACCCAGGCTTACGGCAACGCCGCAGCCCATCAATACGAGCACCATGGTGCCCACCATTTCTGCTAAATACCTTTTCATAGTTTGATCATGTTTAAAGTGATTAATGTTGCTATTTTGAGCGCAAAGATAGAGATTTTATTTTACTTTTGCAAGTTTTTTAGACGGAATTCATTACTTTTCGGTATTTATTTATAACTTTGCACCTATGAATACAGAAAACCCATACGTCAAACAATTTCCTGACATGATGGCAGGAAAGACCGTTCTCTATTGTCATGGCTTTGCGTCCAGCGGACAATCGGGCACGGTAGAGCGGCTACGCATCGTCATGCCACAGGCCAAGGTTATTTCCCCCGACCTGCCCGTACATCCTGCGGAGGCCATCAATCTGCTGCACAACATCTGCCGGCAGGAGCAACCCGACCTCATCATCGGCACCTCGATGGGCGGTATGTATGCAGAGCAACTGCGTGGCTACGACCGCATTTGCGTGAACCCTGCCCTGGAAATGGGCGAGACCATGCGTAGCCACGGCATGACGGGCACACAACAGTTTCAAAACCCGCGTCTGGATGGCATACAGGAGTTCTATGTGGACAAAACGCTCATCAAGGAATATAAGGATCAGTCGGAGCACCGTTTCGAGAACCTTGACGACGAGGACCGCCAGCGCGTCTACGGTATGTTTGGCGACGAGGACACCACGGTAGACACCTATGACATGTTCCGAGAACACTATCCGCAGGCGCTGCACTTCCACGGCGAGCACCGCATGAACGACAAATCGTTCATGCACTCGGTCGTTCCCGTCATCCGTTGGATAGACGACCTTCAGTCCAAGCGCGAGCGGCCTATTATATATATAGGTATAGAGACTATGCAGGATGCCTACCTGAAACCGGTATCTTCCGTACAGAAAGCCGTGCGTC
Organism: Prevotella sp. UBA3208; assembly: GCA_002363695.1. The sequence continues at coordinate 3,194 of DEWO01000038.1, read as the reverse complement.
TGCTGATAGAGCACTATCAGGTTTACTTCGTAGCGTCCACTGACAACCATGAGTCAACAGCTTCGTGGCTGGAGGAGCACATCAACGTCCCTGCCTGGCACCATGTGGTCTACACCTATCGCCGCGACCTGCTCTATGGTGACTACCTCATCAGTAAAGAGAAGGAAGGCGATACCATGGCCACCCTCCTGAAATATGGTTCCGACACGTTCAAAACGTGGGAAGACATCATCGAATACTTCTCCCGTCTGGGCGGTCAGTAAGCTGTGCTATAGCGTCATGACGAAACGCGCCCCATCTGTATAGGTGGTGTCGAGCACCACGTCACCACCCAGTCGGCGGGCTAAACTTCGGGCTACCGTCAGACCAATGCCCGTTCCGTCATAGTACTCATCCAACTGAACGAACTCATCGAAGATGCGTTCTGCCTCCTTGACTGGTACGCCGATACCCGTATCTTCTACCACAAAGCGGGCATGACCGTTCTCATAGTTGACAGCCAGCGTCACCTGTTCCTTCTTGCCCTCCACCAACATGGCATGGTAGGACTCAGCCTGATGGGTAAACTTCATGGCATTGTCAAGCAAGAGTTCCAAGATACGAACAGCAGAACGGCGATGGGTATTGAACGGTGTGTCTGTTCCTTGCCCCAGTTGCAGACTAAACACCAGATGGGGTGCCTGCTCTATACCAGAAGCCTGCACAGCAAGTTCAGCAATATCCTTTGCTGACACTTCATCATTCTTCTCCAAGACGGTCTGACTGCTCACATCCGACAGTTCCAACATCTTATTGACCAGACCTGTGATGCGCTCCGTACCTTCTATCATCTGCTGAGAGATCTCTTCCTTCTCCTTTTCCGACAAATTAGCCGTCGGAGAAGTCAGTATCTGGGTGAAGCCGCAGACTATGTTCAACGGGGTGCGTATCTCGTGGGATATCTGCTTGATGAAGTTGCTCTTCATACGCGTCGATTCTTCAGCCCTGGCATTGGCCACCAACAGACGGCGGCTTAGCAGATAGCGGTTGATGCTGAACACAATGAGGAATACAAACACCAGCACGACCAGCAACAGCCAGACCCATACGGGTATGCGGAAGTTGTCAAACTGGGATACCACCTCCTGCCCATAGACTTCGTCAATGATGCCTTCTTCTTCCATCTTTCTCAGTTCTACATTGATGGCATCTATCAGTTCCTTGTTGTAACTGGCATAGCAATACTCACGCGGTTGCAGCGACAACTCGTCCGTCTGCAACTGTTCCTCCAGATGGTTCAGTCCGATGTAGTAGTTGGCCTGAAACCGATAGCAGATGACGCCGTCGTACTTGCCTGCTGCTAGGTCTACGATGGCCGAGTCCAAGTCTGTAATAGCACAATCTTCCGCTTCCGCATCCTTGAGCATCAAACCCACGGGACGTGACTTCATATAGGCAATCTTTTTGCCCTTCAGGTGACGGAAGTCAAACTGGGCATATTCCTTACTGCGATAAACTATCTGGTAATAGAGTCTGAACACGGCATTAGAGTAGTTCGTCAAGTCCTTGCGATAAGAGGAGTAGACCAGCAGTCCCATGTCGTACTTGCCGGAAAGGATGCCGGGTGACATTTTGTCCCAATGGTTAGGCGAAAAGGTATACGGAATGCCCATGCGCTGCATGAGCAGTTGGGTGAACTCCACGTCATAGCCACTGGGGTGGCCTTGGTCGTCAACATACTGCAACGGAGCATAACTCGTATTCATACCCATCACCAGTGGGCGGTCCTTGCTATAGCCCAGCTTCTGAGCCAAGGGACTGACGACGACAGCCGGCTGTGGATGAATGAGCTTCTTCCATTCCTTGCTACACGAGGTAAACAAGCCCGTGAAAAGGACAAGTACCACAAGCAGCGTCTTGGGACAACTTGTACGATGTTTCATTAGTCTTTCGGTTTTCGGTTCGCTCTTGATCATTGTAGTAATTTTTGCTAAGATTGCTGGCCGGCAACATCGGGCAGTATCACTACTCCATGCTGTTTCTTGCCGTCCATCATCACTTTCAGAGGACGTTCAAAGCGTACATGGCGCACATACTCAGTTTCCTCGACGGCAGGCATCTGGTTCAGGACGTCCATCTGCATCACCCCGTCGCCTGTATAGGTATTGATGGTAAAATAGCCCACACCGAACGAGGTCAGGTTCTGGAAGAAGTGAGTACCCTGCGAGGGGTCTACATGATAGTTCTTCAGTCCAGCCTCAACAATGAGCCGTGCTGCCGATATATGCGGCCACTTGACAGGAATGCCCAGCCAAGGGTCACTGGAGCCCCAGCGCCCGGGACCTATCAGCACATAGTTCTTGTCTTCTGCCAGGAACTTGCGGTTGATCTGCTCTATCTGGTCGGCTATCACGGGGTTGTTGGCAGCCGTGAAATCGTCGTCGGTCTTGACATACACCACGTCAACGACGTCCTCGGAGATGCCATGCCCCAGTGAATTATAGGAACGCAACAAACACTGCTCATCAGGGATGGCTGCCAGGTCTTCGTCCAACACCTGTTTAGAGTCTACGATGGGACGTATTTGGAGCAGGTAGAAATCGCCTGCCACCGTACCTTGCGGCGTGGTATTCAGGTTACATGCAAACTCAATTTCTACCGGACGACGCATATCCTCAGAACCATACTTCTGGGACAGCTGCAGGATTTCGGGCAATGGGAAGATGCCGTGTTGCAGCACACCACAGAAAGAGATAACCTTGCGGCCTCCCTCGTAGATACCGTCGCGGATAATCTGGTCCGAAGGGTCATAGGTCGAAGCAATGCCGTTGAGCGACTGGTCCTTATCGGCCTCCTTGACTCGTAGGTTCAGGATGTTGAAACCGTCATCCACCTTGAAGTCGTCGCCCACATGACTCATGTCGAGGGCATAGAAGCGGGTCTGTGTCTCACGCAGGGCGGTCTCCATCTCCGAGGTCTGCAACACCTGATGGGGATGGTAGGGCGACACGCGCAGCGTCTGTCCACCGTCCACGATATACTTGCCCAGTCCGAGGGCCAGCGAGGCAATGCCTTCTTCAGCCAGTTCGTCGCCAATGGGATAGTAGTTCAGCGAGCGCAACACACCTGAGAAGGTGGGATAGAAACGAGTTCCATAGCTATTGCCAACCACCTCTTGCAGGATGACAGCCATTTTCTCCTGGTCGATGACGTTC
>DEWO01000103.1 GCA_002363695.1 Prevotella sp. UBA3208 | reverse complement strand
CTTACGTCGAACTCACGTTAAACTAAACAAATACTTTATGATTCAATGATTATTATGTCTGTCATGCTCTTTATTGAGCCTGCTCACAATGACGACAGTTACACTTGCCCTTGCGCTCGCAAAAGCGTTCGCACTGGGCACAGATGTCGTATCCAAGCATGGCACCGAGAATGAAGTCTTCCTCAGGGGTCAACTCGTTCAGCGGGCGGGTGACGATAAGACGGATGGCCTCAAGGCATTCGCGACGACCGAAATAGAGGTTTAGCGTGTTCTTGCCTGCAGGCTGAAGGATGTACGGTATGTTCTGATGTTGCAGACGTTCGGTGGCAAACTGCTCGTAACGTTTGTTCATGGTGAACAAAATCATCTGGCGCACTCCTTTTTTGTACTCATAGATGTGGTTCATCAGTACCTTCATGTCTATCGGCATCCGTTCCATGGGATAAATGTAATATGCTTAATGGTTATTGTAACGAGGGAGAAATCTGTGCGATCCAAGCGTCAATACGCTCGTCGGTCTTATCGTCTTCGTTGACATCGTCAAGGGGAAGTCCGACGAACTTGCCGTCAACAACGGCGGAGGAATCATCGAAGGTATATCCATCCGTACTGACAGCTCCGATGAACTTGGCTCCACTCTGCTTGATGCCGTCGTAGAGTTCGCCTATGCCTCCCACGAAGGTATCGCTATAGGTGGAACAGTCGCCACATCCGAAAAGGGCGATGGTTTTACCGCTGAGGTCTGCACCCTTAAGTACTGACAACCCGTCGTACCAATCGTCCTGCAACTCGCCAGCGCCCCACGTAGAGGTGCCAAGGATGAGGTTCTGGTGCTGTGCGATAACGTCGGCACTGAGTTCCTGAACGTTAAGGGCCTCACAGCCCAACTTCTGTGCAATCTTCTCTGCGATGGCCTCGCAGGTACCGGTAGAAGAACCGTAAATAACAATTGTGTTGCTCATTTCTTTTTAATGTCTGTTTATGTGGTTAAAACGTTTCCGACTGCAAAGGTAGGGAGAAATGAACAAACGTGCAATACCTAAAAATTGTGGTTTATGGCAGGACGAACATCAGCGACTCATAGAATTGTGTTAACAAGACATAGAAAAGCAGGAGTGGTGCGGCGAGGCGGATACCCTCAAGTAGTGACTGGTACACCTCAGTAAAGTCCTGATAGTGGCCGGCTATGGTTCCATAAAGCCAGCCGAAAGTCATCATGCTGAAGGCGATGACGGGTATCAGACTGAAAGAGAAAGGCGATGGCCAGAGTGTTCCGCTGGCAGAGAGCAGTACGGCGTGAGGGGTTACGGTAAGCAGAAGAACAGCGACCACACACACCACGAGCCATGCCAGCGACAACCACAGTGCACGGCGCTCACGATAGGAACGCCCAAGCGGCCAGATGCGGCTATGCACCAGACAGCCATAGGCAATAGCAAGCAGGAGAAGGTCTGCCAACCAGGGCTTAGCCAGCTGTTGTGAGAAATGGCCAAAGAACCAACGCAATCCCTCGCCTGAAAGCAGGGAGTGGATTCCGCTGGTCGGAAATGCAGCACTACATAGCCACGACAGCAGCATCAGCATCAGCTGTGCCACCATCAGGCCCAATGCTATATGAGGTATCAGCCTTTTCACTCCACGTCAGGCATGAGGTTGTCAATATCCAGAATGCGCAACTCAAGGGCGCGAACTACAAGGCGGGTCGCATTGACGCTCTCGCCACTGGGGAAGAGTTTCTTGGCAAGTTCATTCTGACGTTTCTCCAGACTCTTGACCCCAAAGGGCATACCACGCAGAGCCGTTATCTGTTCTTTGGTATAACCAAGTGCCAGATGACGAAGGAAACGCTCGTCATACTCGTCAATCTCGTAGTCGATGAGTGCTTCCTGACGAGCCAGTTGTGATGAGACTGCATACTTGAAGCGCTCGACGATTTTCTGCAGGATAGGCTCGTTGAATACCAGCTGCTTACCCTCCATGACAGCCATGACGTCGCGTCTTGTCAACAGTTCTCCACTCTTGAGGATAATGCCGTCGGCTCCTGCATCAAGTACGTCAACCCATAGTTTCTCGTTGAGTATTTCGCCCGTAAAAATAAGGATACGGACCTGAGGGTAGAGTTCTTTCGTCTGACGGCAGATTTCGACACCGACAGTCGTGGAGCCTCCAAGTCCCAGGTCGAGCAACACAAGGTCTGGTTGCTGCTGTTTGATGAGTCGCCAGTAGGCAACCTCGTCCTCAGCGGTGCCAATGACTTCGGCCTCGGGTATCTCATTGCGGATGATGCCTTCTGTGCCTTTCAGTTCGAGGGGCACGTCCTCTACGATAATCAGTTTAAACTTATCCATTTATGTACTTTATTAGATATTTACATTTTTGGCTGCAGGCAGTGTGACGACAATCTGCTGGTCGCGGAAGACGACGCCGCAGCCTCGGCGATGGGTGGCCTCGCCATGATCGCGGACTATCTGGCGGGCAAGCAGCGAGGTCAGCGTTGAGAGACTGGCGGAAAGTTGAACGTGAAAGACTACATATTTATCGTCTTTGGCCTCGGCCATCACGTCTGCGGGTCTTAACAACTCGAACAGGTAGTTGAGCATGTTGGCGTCTCCCAATACCCATTGTCCGTAGAACTGCTGGGCAGTGACATGCAACTTGACTTGTTCTATCTGCCGCATAGCCTGTTCGCTGAGAATGCCATAGAGATCGCGATAGTAATGGGCAACTTCACGCAGTGACTCCATATCGTTTGTGTCAACCAACTGGCGGATGCGGCTGGGATAGTACATCGTCTCATGCTTGAGCGTTGACAGGCAGTTATCCAGTACGGCATTGACTACGTGCAGCTTGGCCTGCTCCAGTTCGATGCGCCGTAGCTCGTCGTCTGCCATTTCAATATTGTCGAGTTGCATACGCTCACGGCGGTGGCGTGAGTAGAGCAGGTGACGATAGTAGAGCATGTAATAGGCCGGAACGATGAGCAACAAGGTGACCACCAGCAGAATGACTGCAATGCGCTTGTTCTGCTGCGACTGTTGCATCTGGCGACAGTAGTCTGCCAGTGTATTGTCTGCACTGAGTTCTTTGAAAAGCTGTGTGTATACCTTATTATTATATGCATAAAGGTGCCACTCATGAAGAGCCAGAGCAGCCACGGCACTCTCATTGCGGATATCCAGGATAATTTGGTAATTGACATCTAAACTGTCGTGCAGCCACTGTATCTCGGGAGGTGTCACCGATGTATCGTCATCGGAAACCATGAGCAGACGTCCCTTAGGACGTTGTGACTGATATTGCAGGTTCAGGTAACGGCGGCAGGAGTCAGCAAACTGAAGGGTTCGCTGATAGGTGCCATTGACATTACTGAAATAGGCAGAATCGGCAAAGATGTGAGCCTGCGACATATAGTCCAATGCCTGAGAAGGAAGAACAAACAGGGAAGTATGAAGCATAGCCAACAGCACCACGATGCGCTTAACTCCTTTCGGCAATCGGAAAAAGAAGCGAGAACCCCTACCCTCCTCACTCTCGGCAGAAATCAGGCATACACTGAACAGTTGGCTCATCTTGCGATACTTCTCGATGATGCCCTTGCAATTCATCAGGCCGAAGCCGTGGGAAGACTGGTGATGATTGCTGTCGTCGTGAATAGGCTTGTTATCGAAGACATGTGTCAGGCGGTCTGCATTCATGCCACAACCCGTATCACTGACTGATAGTTCGACGTATGCTTCGTGGTCTGTAGCGCTAACGGTTACCTGCCCACCTTTGTCCGTAAACTTGCGGGCATTGTCGGCCAGGGTGTTGAGCATGAAAAGCGTCAGCACCCTGTCAGCTTTGACTACGGCCTCGGTAGGCTCTACGACAAGCGATACACCTTTCATGTCAAAGCTGGCACGTCCTCTGTTGACGAGTTCGAAGAGCTGTTGCAGGCGGAAACTCTCTATGTGAAGGCTCAGCTCACCCTGACGCAGTTGTATCCACTTCGTCAGCAAGTCGTTCTGTTCGTTGATTTTGTCCGTCAGTTCACGGATGTAATTCAGGTCTTCCTGGTTGTATTGTTTTTCAGGATTCGTCGGGTTGTCTGTATTCCCCAGATGGTCCACAGAATAGAGAATGCGGTCTATGAAAGGCGTGATGCTGTTGACGAGCGATACTTTAGCACGCTGCTCCAGATGGCGGCGTTCCAGTTTCTCCAGGTTCAGACGACCTACATGCAGTTCGTCGGCTTTCTGCTCCAGTACGTCATCCAGTTGGTGGTCATCCTTGCGCTTCCGGTTCAAGTAATTGAACAGCCATAGCAAGAACAACAAAAGGACGATGGCTCCGACAACAGCTATAATCATCCAGTTCAGCTGATTGGCAGTGGTTTCCAAGATGCCTGCGCGAGCTTCAAGTTCACGATCCTGGCGTGTCTGTTCTTGCAGGTCAATATAAAGGTTGCGATAATAGTCACTCTGAGGCTTATCGTTGACGGCAGCATTAACCACACTGAGCTGTTCGTAAATACTTGCCACAAGGTCTGGTGCCTGGTTGATGCGTTTATCGACCAGTGCCTGTCCCAAATGCTCTGCAGCCTGAGGTTCGTTGCCCAGCGCATGATAGCACGATGCCAGTGTACGGTGCGCACCTGCTATCTGATAGACATCGCCATAAGCAGTAAATAGTTGCAACGCCTCTTCTGCCAGCATCAAGTCATTGGTATGTTCGGCCAGCGCCTCCTTGGCATTGGCTTCAAAGTAGAGATAGCCGGAACGCATAGCTATATTGAGACAGCGTTCCAAAGCATTGATTTCCTCTTGGAAAATGTCCTCGGGACTACCTTCCGTAATAATACCGCCGGCACCGACATTATAAAGATAGTTTAAATACTGGGCTGTATCATGTCGTACCTGATCAATATCTATGTCAAGCAGTGCTTCAACAGACTGGCGTTCCAGGCCTACATAATAATAATAGGTGGAATTGACAATAGCCAATTCCGACTCTGCATAAACCATTCGGCGCTGGAGATGTTCGGACAGAGTGAAACGCTCCTCATTAATACGTCTCTGATGTGCTATAGCACGTTCACGATGTTCGTAGAAGGCACGATTGTTGCTGCGACGCTGACAAAGTCGCATCTGCTGTACTTCGGCCACCAGAAGTTCTACCTGATTATCTGTGAACTTCACTATTTCCTGCAATAAGCTGTCAGCCTTCTGGTAATCCATGCGAACCATGCTGACGAATGCGAGGTTGTTGAGTGCCTCGGCACGTCCGTCAGGATAGGACGCAGCAAGCCCCAATGCCTGCTTGGCATAGACTTCGGTTGAATCAATATTGCGGTAGTGACAGGCATAAGAGTGGGCATTCAACTGGTCTACCGCTGCCTGGTCGGACGGTGCACAGCCCACAAAAAGGAAAAGACTCAGTACAGCCAAAAGCCATACTGAGTCTTTGATTGAAAATCTATTATGCGCGAGCCTTAGCCACATAACCAAGTGCCTCCTTGCACTTGTCGGTTACATACTGCCAGTCGCCTGCCTTCACCTTGTCGCTGGGGAAGAGCTTTGAGCCCATACCGACGCAGAACACACCGGCCTTGAACCACTTCTGCAGGTTCTCCTCCTCGGGAGCCACACCGCCGGTAACCATGATTTTGGACCAGGGCATGGGAGCCTTGAGACCCTTCACCATGTTGGGACCTACGACGTCGCCAGGGAACACCTTCGTGAGGTCGCAGCCCAGCTCCTGGGCCTTTCCAATCTCAGAAACGGTCATACAACCCGGGCAGTAGGGAACGAGACGACGGTTGCAGACGGGAGCAATGTCGGGGTTGAAGAGGGGACCTACGACGAAGCAGGCACCCAGCTGGATGTAGAGGGCTGCCGTGGGGGCGTCGACCACTGAACCGATGCCCAGTGCTAGCTCGGGGCACTCCTTGTCGGCCCATTTTACCAATTCGCCGAACACTTCCTGGGCGAAGTCGCCGCGGTTGGTGAACTCGAAAGCGCGTACACCACCCTCGTAGCAGGCCTTCACCACGTTCTTACAAGTCTCGAGGTCTTTGTTGTAGAATACGGGAACCATGCCCGTGTCGCCTATTTTCTTCAGGACGGCAATCTTATCAAACTTTGCCATTTGTTTCTTTACCTTATTTGTTTGTTGACGTTATTATCTTTGAACACGACCACTGGCGTTACCGCCTGCCAGACTCTCTACCTCGTCGACACCAACCAGGTTGAAGTCACCATTGATGGTGTGCTTCAGAGCCGAGGCTGCCACGGCAAACTCAAGTGCCTCGCCCTGAGTGGGCTTGGTGAGCAGACCATGGATGAGACCACCCGAGAAGGAGTCGCCACCACCTACGCGGTCGATGATAGGATTGATTTCGTAACGCTTTGACTGATAGAACT
>DEWO01000053.1:4166-20461 GCA_002363695.1 Prevotella sp. UBA3208 | reverse complement strand
AACCTGATTATTATTCGACTGCGCAGTGTAGCCGGAAGTGATGAGGTGTGTATTAATTAAGGTATAAGACGAACAAGAACAATGATACGAGCCTTTCTCACTTCCGAGTGTGAAGGGCTTTTTTCGTAATAGCGATGGATAAATGGATATATTAACACATTAACATTAAACTAAGATGAGCGACAGATTGTTTATTTTTGACACGACCCTGCGCGACGGCGAACAAGTGCCTGGCTGCCAGTTGAACACCATTGAGAAGATTCAGGTGGCTAAGGCGCTGGAGCAGCTTGGCGTAGACGTCATTGAGGCTGGCTTCCCCGTGTCAAGTCCGGGTGATTTCCATTCGGTCATTGAGATTTCGAAGGCTGTCACATGGCCAACTGTTTGTGCATTGACGCGTGCTGTGGAGCACGACATCGATGTGGCTGCCGAAGCGCTGCAGTATGCTAAGCGTAAGCGTATTCACACGGGCATTGGTACGTCTGACGAGCACATTCAGTACAAGTTCAACTCCAATCGCGAAGAGATTATCGAGCGTGCTGTACGTGCTACGAAGTATGCCAAAAAGTATGTGGAGGACGTAGAGTTCTACTGCGAGGATGCCGGACGTACGGACAACGAGTATTTGGCCCGTGTGGTAGAAGCCGTTATCAAGGCAGGAGCTACAATAGTCAACATTCCTGATACAACAGGTTACTGCCTGCCTCAGGAGTACTTTGAGAAAATCAAATATCTGAAGGAGCATGTGGACGGCATAGACAACGCCGTCATCTCAACCCACTGCCACAATGATTTAGGTATGGCGACAGCCAACACTTTCTGTGGTGTGATGGCTGGTGCACGTCAGGTGGAGGTAACAATCAATGGTATAGGTGAGCGGGCTGGCAACACCTCGCTTGAGGAGATTGCCATGATACTCAAATGTCACAAGGGGCTGGGAATTGATACCAATATCAATACAACAAAGATTTATCCCACAAGCCGCATGGTGTCCAGCTTGATGAATATGCCCGTACAACCGAATAAGGCTGTGGTGGGTCGCAATGCCTTTGCCCATTCTTCGGGCATTCATCAGGATGGTGTGCTGAAGAATGTGCATACGTACGAGATTATGGACCCCAAGGATGTGGGCATTGACGATAGCTCCATCGTACTGACGGCACGCTCAGGTCGTGCTGCGCTGAAGTACAGACTCAATGTCAATGGTGTTGAGTTGTCAGAAGAGAAACTGGATAAAGTGTACGAGAAGTTCCTGAAGTTGGCAGACCAGAAGAAGGAGGTGAACGATGCTGACGTATTGATGTTGGCTGGTGCCGATACGGCTGAGGCTCACGCCGTGAAGTTAGACTTCCTGCAGGTGACAACCGGTAAGGGAGTCAAGAGTGTGGCCTCTATTGGGCTTGACATCTCGAATCAGAAGTTTGAGGCTGCAGCCTCGGGTAATGGTCCTGTGGATGCTGCTATCAAGGCGCTGAAGAAAATTATCTCGAAGCAGATGACACTGAAGGAGTTTACCATCCAGGCTATTTCCAAGGGCTCAGATGACGTGGGTAAGGTACACATGCAGGTGGAGTACAATGGCTCGTTATATTATGGCTTCGGTGCCAATACAGACATTGTGACGGCTTCCGTTGAAGCATATATCGATTGTATTAACAAATTCAAGAAATAAGGTATGAATACGCTTTTTGACAAAATATGGGACAAGCACGTGGTGCAGATGGTAGACGACGGGCCCACGCAGTTATATATAGACCGTCTGTATTGTCATGAGGTCACATCGCCTCAGGCTTTCGACGGAATGCGTCAGCGCGGGCTGAAATGTTTCCGTCCTGACCATATCTACTGTATGCCCGACCACAATACGCCTACGCATGACCAGGATAAACCCATTGAGGACCCTGTTTCTGCCAAACAGGTAGCCACGTTAGAGCAGAATGCCCGCGAGTTCGGTTTGACCCACTATGGCATGATGTCCAAGGACAATGGTATCATCCATGTCGTAGGTCCTGAGAAAGGACTCTCGTTGCCCGGTATGACCATTGTCTGTGGCGACTCACACACGTCGACTCACGGAGCTATGGGGGCTGTGGCTTTCGGCATTGGAACTTCTGAGGTGGAGATGGTGATGGCCTCACAGTGTATCCTTCAACAGAAACCCAAGTCGATGCGCATCACTATCAACGGCCAGTTGCAGAAAGGAGTGACGGCTAAGGATGTGGCACTCTACCTGATGAGCCAGTTGACCACCAGTGGTGCCACGGGATATTTTGTGGAGTACAGTGGTGACGTTGTACGCGCTCTTTCGATGGAGGGCCGACTGACACTTTGTAACCTCTCGATAGAGATGGGGGCCCGTGGCGGATTCATAGCTCCTGATGAGACTACCTTTGCCTATCTGAAGGGTAGGGAGTATGCTCCGAAAGGCGCAGACTGGGATAAGGCTGTTGCTTATTGGCGTACATTGCAGAGTGGCCCCGATGCTGTGTTTGACAAAGAACTGGTATTCGATGCCAAAGACATTGAGCCACGCGTTACCTATGGCACCAATCCCGGTATGGGTATCGGCATCAGCGAAGCCATTCCTGCAGAAGGTGGGGTAGGCTTCCAGAAAGCTCTTGACTACATGGGTTTCAAAGCTGGGGAACACTTGTTGGGCAAGAAGATTGACTATGTGTTCTTGGGCGCTTGTACCAATGGACGTATCGAGGACTTCCGCGCTTTTGCGTCTATCGTCAAGGGCCGTCAGAAAGCCACAGACGTGGTGGCATGGTTGGTGCCTGGCTCATGGAATGTCGACCGACAGATTCGCGAGGAAGGACTGGACAAAGTACTCATCGAGGCAGGCTTCCAGATTCGTCAGCCAGGCTGTTCGGCCTGTCTGGCCATGAATGACGACAAGGTGCCTGCCGGCAAGTATGCCGTCTCGACCTCAAATCGTAACTTTGAGGGCCGTCAGGGTCCAGGCTCACGCACTATCCTGGCTTCGCCCCTTGTGGCTGCTGCCGCTGCTGTAACAGGAGTAATAACCGACCCAAGAACACTATTATGAAACAGAAATTCAATATCATCACATCGACCTGTGTTCCCCTGCCATTGGAGAATGTAGATACTGACCAGATTATACCTGCACGATTCCTCAAGGCTACGACGCGCGAGGAAAGTTTCTTCGGTGATAACCTGTTCCGCGATTGGCGTTACAATGCCGACGGAACCCCCAATAAGGACTTCGTGCTCAACGACCCAGCCTACTCGGGATGTATTCTCGTGGCAGGCAAGAACTTCGGCTCGGGCAGCAGTCGCGAACACGCCGCATGGGCTATTGCGGGCTATGGCTTTCGCGTAGTTATCAGTTCGTTCTTTGCCGACATTCACAAGAACAATGAACTGAACAATTTTGTGCTGCCTGTAGTTGTCAGCGAGGACTTTCTCTCTGAATTGTTCCAGAGTATTCAGCGCGATCCGAAGACGCTGGTCGAGGTAGACCTGCCCCGTCAGACAGTAACCAATAAGGCTACAGGACGTTCGGAGCAGTTTGAAATCAATGGATACAAGAAGCACTGTCTGATGAACGGCCTAGACGACATTGATTTCCTGGTAGAGAACAAAGACAAGATAGAACAATGGGAACGGCTCAACAAGTAAACGGCTACCAGCGTATGGCTCCCTTCGTGGAGATTATGGACTCCACGTTGCGTGACGGTGAGCAGACCAATGGCGTGTCCTTCCTGCCGCACGAGAAACTGGTGATGGCCCGTAAGTTGCTGAACGACGTCAACGTCGACCGCATTGAGGTCGCTTCGGCACGTGTGTCGGAAGGCGAGAAGGAAGCGGTGTCTATGATTTGCCGTGCGGCAGAACAAACGGGGCGTCTGGAGCGTGTGGAAGTATTGGGCTTTGTGGATGGTGGCAAGAGTGTAGACTGGATAGCCGACTGCGGTGGCAGGGTCATCAACTTGCTGACAAAGGGCTCGCTGAAGCATTGCACTCATCAGTTGCACAGGACGCCCGATGAGCATATCAAAGACGTTCAGCAGGAGATTGCCTATGCCGCCGAGCGTGGACTGTGTGTCAATCTCTATCTGGAAGACTGGTCTAACGGCATGAAGGATTCGCCAGACTACGTCTATCAGATGATGGATGCGCTGGTCGCAGGCCATCAGCCTATCCAAAGGTTCATGCTGCCTGACACGCTTGGTGTGATGAACCCTCTGCAGGTTATTGAGTACTTCCGCAAGATGGTAAAACGCTATCCGGACGTACACTTTGACTTTCATGCCCACAACGACTATGACTTGGCTGTTTCGAACTCGCTGGCTGCAGTACTAAGCGGAGCTCGTGGCTTGCATGTCACCGTCAATGGACTGGGAGAGCGTTGTGGTAATGCGCCGATGGCTTCTGTGCAAGCCATTCTGAAGGACCAGTTCCACGCCAAGACCAGCATTGTGGAGAACCAACTCAACGACCTCTCCCGCATGGTAGAGAGTTTTAGTGGTATCACGGTGGCTCCAAACCAGCCTATCGTGGGCGAGAATGTTTTTACCCAGGTGGCTGGTGTCCATGCTGACGGCGACTCCAAGGATCAGCTCTACTATAACGAGTTGATGCCAGAGCGTTTCGGACGTAAACGTGAGTACGCTTTGGGCAAGAATTCCGGATGTGCCAACATAGCCAAGAACCTGGAGGAACTTGGTTTGGAACTGACACCGGAGCAGACACGCCGTGTGACAGCGCGCATTACAGAACTGGGCGACAAGAAGGAGATTGTGACGCAGGAAGACCTGCCATACATCGTCAGCGACGTACTGAAGCATGATGGTTCAGAAGACCGTGTCAAGCTCATCAGTTATGTCGTCTCTACGGCCTACGGACTGAAGCCTGGGGCCAATATCAAGGTCGAAATCAACGGACAGCAGTATGACGGCAGTGCTGTGGGCGACGGTCAGTACGACGCCTTTGTCAAGGCCCTGCGCTACATATATAAAAAGTATTTGGACCGTACCTTCCCCATTTTGGCCAACTACCAGGTTACCATCCCGCCAGGCGGACGCACGGATGCCTTGGTGCAGACGGTCATCTCGTGGCACTACAAGGGCGGCCTGCTGCGTACCCGGGGACTGGATGCCGACCAGACGGAAGCCGCCATCAAGGCTACTTTCAAAATGCTGAATATCGTCGAAAGTGAACATTCGAAATAACGAAATAGCGTAATAACGGAATAACAAAAAAACAAGAATAAAATGAAACTTAAGATTGCCGTTCTTCCGGGCGACGGAATAGGTCCGGAGATCATGAAACAAGGTGTGGCCGTGCTCAATGCTATTGCAGCCAAGTGCGGACACGAGTTCCAATATGAGGAGGCACTGGTAGGTGCCTGTGCCATAGAGGCTTGTGGCGATGCTTATCCTGCTGCCACCCACGAGGTATGTATGCGCTCAGATGCAGTATTGTTTGCTGCTGTTGGTGACCTCAAGTACGACAACGATCCCACGCTGAAGATGCGTCCAGAGACAGGCTTGTTGGCTATGCGCAAGCAACTGGGACTCTTTGCCAATGTGCGCCCCGTGGCTACTTTCGACTGTCTGCTTCACAAGTCACCGCTCAAGGAGGAACTGCTGCGCGGAGCCGACTTTGTGGTTATCCGTGAGTTGACGGGCGGTATGTACTTCGGCGAGAAATATCAGGATAACGACAAGGCTTACGACACTAACGTCTACACCCGTCCCGAGGTGGAGCGCATTCTGAAGGTGGCCTTCGAGATGGCGATGACGCGCCGCAAGCATCTTACGGTGGTCGATAAGGCCAATGTGCTGGCTTCCAGTCGTCTGTGGCGTCAGATAGCTAAGGAGATGGAACCCCAGTATCCTGAGGTTACTACCGACTACATGTTCATAGACAATGCCTCTATGCGTGTGCTGACGGAGCCTCGCTTCTTCGACGTCATTGTGACGGAGAATACTTTCGGTGACATCCTAACCGACGAGACGTCGTGCATTACGGGCTCCATGGGATTGCAGCCTTCCAGTTCGCTGGGCGAACATACTCCGTTGTTTGAACCTGTACATGGTTCGTGGCCTCAGGCTGCCGGCCAGAATCTGGCCAACCCGTTGGCACAAATACTCTCTGCCGCCATGCTGCTCGAACACTTCGGGTTGGACAAGGAGGGAGCCCTCATTCGTCAGGCTGTTACTGCCTCGCTGGATGCCAATGTGCGCACCCCGGAAATTCAGGTAGAGGGTGGAACTCAATACGGAACCAAAGAAGTCGGACAATGGATAGTAGACTATATCGTGCAGGCTTAGTCCTGTTGGTGGCCATATTGGGAGCATCAGCTATACAGGCCCAGCAATTGTCAGACAGCCAGCGCTGGCGCGACTCGTTGACCATACTCAACAGGCAGATTGCCGAGACTCAATGGTCTACAGACTTGCACTTGCGCAAGGCGACTGCCAATCTGGAACTCAAGCAGTGGGAGTATGCCATTGACGAGTATGCACTTGTCTTGCAGCACGAGCCGCGCAATCCTGCTGCATTGTTCTATCGTGCGTATGCCAACACTCACCTGCGTCGTTTCGATTTGGCACGTAACGACCTGAACGACCTGCTGGTCATGTTCCCCAATCATTTTGAGGGACGTTTGTCGCTGGCTGTTGTGCTACAGCAACAGGGGCACCGTCAGGAAGCCCTTGACCAGCTGAATCAGGTTATTGAGCAACATGCCGACTCAGCAGTGGCATACGCTGCACGGGCTAATCTGGAGCGCGTGATGAAGCAGGACGAGTCGGCTCTCTACGACTGGCAGCGTGCCGAACAGCTCTCTCCCCACGATCCGCTCTATGTTGTCTCTCATGTTGACTTGCTATTGGTGCTTGAGCGCCGTGAGGAGGCGCGTCGTGTGCTCGATGCTGCCGTCCGCAGGGGCATCCCACGTGGCATGTTGCATGAGTGGTATCAAAAAGCAAAGAGATAACCCATCAGAATAGAAATGCTAAAATCAGATTAACAGATATGAAGAAAAAGAAAAGCCTCACGAAGCGTCAGTTCCTGTTTCTCTTTCTGGCCATTGTGGCGTTGTTGGCTGTCGTACGGCATCTGCCACAGCGTCATCAGTCTGCGGCAGTCTACGAGGTGTCTGTAGTTAATCCTACAGTTCCGCATCGCATACTCTCTGTGCCCAATTACAAGAAGGCATTCCCTGACAGCCAGAGTGTACAGATTGTGGCAGCAGAGCGCTGGGGCGTCCGTCCGGTTATGAATCGGGAGGATGCCGAGAAACGCAAGAAAGAACTGGTCTACATTGGTGAGAGTCCTTATTGGCACGTTGACCGCCTCAGCAGTAGCATTCCCTATCTGGTGCCCCGTGCTGCCCTGCTGTTGCAGGACATCGGTCAGGCTTTCTACGACAGTCTTTATGTCAAGGGAGTTCCCCTCCAGCAGCTCATCGTCACCAGCGTTCTGCGCTCCAAGGATGATGTTGCGCGTCTGCAGCGTCACAACCAAAATGCTACCGAACGTTCCTGTCACCTCTTTGGAACCACCTTTGACATCTGCTATAACCGCTATCATCCCATCGAACGCCCAGTGCGCGACGATACGCTGAAGTGGGTACTCTCCGAGGTGCTACGTGACAAGCGCGAGGAGGGCCGTTGCTATATCAAGTATGAAGTCAAGCAGGGCTGTTTCCACATGACCGTACGGTAGGTGGAAACAGCCATAGCTTTGGCCGAAAACAAAGAAAGCTTTCGTTGAAGTCAACGAAAGCTTTGGTGAGAATTAGCGAAAGCTTAGGCCTTTTTTCTATTCTGCATTGAAGTATTCCTGTAACTCCTGGGCCGCGCTCCCCTCGGCATTGGGCAGGTCGCGGATAATCTGTCCGTGCTCCAGGAGCGCAATGCGCGTAGAAATGTCAATGGTATGCTGCAGGTTGTGGCTCGAGATGAGAATGGTGGAGCCTGTCTGCTGGGCATAGTCGGTAAGCAGATGTTTGAGCAATACCTGACTGGTGGGGTCGAGGAAGTTGAAGGGCTCGTCGAGAATGACCATGTCGGGCTGGCGGAAGAGGGCCGAGATGATGCCTACCTTCATCTTGTTACCAGCCGAGAGGTTGCGGATGAGTTTCTTCTGTCCGAAGACCTCGCCGTTGGCAAAACGCTCGAACAGGGCAAGCCGCTGGTCAACCTCAGCCTGCTTGATGCCGGAAATCTTGCCGAGAAAAGAGAAATATTCCTCAGGGGTGAGGAAGTCGATGAGAAAGCCTTCGTCAACATAGGCGCCGACGTGCTGCTTCCAGTTCTCAGACTCAGCGGGATTGATAGCCTCGGCCGTTCCCTCAGCAGTATTGGGGAAACGGTAGACAACCGAACCCTGGTCGGGTTTGAGCAGGTCGAGAAGGAGTCGGAAGAGCGTCGTCTTGCCGGCTCCATTGTTGCCCACAAGTCCCAGAATGTCACCGTCGTTGACCGTAAACGCTGGGATGTCGCAGGCACGAGTCTCGCCGAATTGTTTTTGGAGGTTCTGAATGTTAATCATAAACGATTTTTTTCGAGATTTCGATGTTTCGACTTTTAGATTGGTCTTACACCAGTCCCTTTCCGTGACACTGCTTGAACTTCTTGCCTGATCCGCAGGGACATGGGTCGTTACGTCCGGGCAGTTTGTCCTTGATGATGGGCGTGCGAGGCTGCTGGGCTCGGGTGTCCTGAGCAGCAGCGGCAGCCTGGTTGGGGTCGGTCATCTGCTCTTGTGTCAGCGACTGCTTCGACTCGGTGTACTGCTGGCGCTGGGTATGCTCCTCGGGAGCCGCTTCCTGCACCTCCTGCATAACAGGAATCTGGGCACGCATCAGGATAGAGACGGAACGATTGTTCATGGTGTTGACCATATTGTCGAACAGCTTGACACTCTCGAGCTTGAAGATTAACAGCGGGTCTTTCTGCTCGTACGATGCATTCTGCACAGAGTGCTTTAGCTCGTCGAGCTCACGCAGGTTCTCCTTCCAGGCCTCGTCAATGATGTGGAGCAGAATCTGCTTCTCGAACTCCTTGACCACCGACTTACACTCAGTGTCGTAGGCTTCCTTGAGGTTACAGGGAATGTTATACATCTTGCGACCGTCAGTCAGAGGCACTACAATGCGCTCGTACATCTGTCCCTGAGTTTCGTAGACTTGCTTGATGACAGGCATGGCGACTTCCTGAACGTGCTCCATGTGGCGCTTGAAGCTACCCATAGCAACTTGGAACACCTCCTCGCACAGTTCTTCGTGATTCTTATTGATAAACTCATCGTTCGTGAAGGGACACTCCATCGCGAACACCTTGATGAACTGTTCCTTGCAGCCCTCGTAGTCGTTCGTCTCGATGATGTTGACCACACGGTCCCAGATGGTATTCGAGATGTCCATGCCGATGCGCTCGCCCATCAAGGCGTGACGACGCTTCGAGTAGACCACAGTACGCTGCTTGTTCATCACGTCGTCGTACTCCAGCAGGCGTTTACGGATACCGAAGTTGTTCTCCTCAACCTTCTTCTGGGCACGCTCTACCTGTTTGCTGATCATGGGGCTCTCCAGCATTTCGCCTTCCTTGAAGCCCAACTTATCCATGACAGAGGCAATGCGCTCAGAACCGAACAGACGCATGAGCTTGTCCTCCAGTGAGATGAAGAACAGTGACGAACCCGGGTCACCCTGACGTCCGGCACGACCACGTAACTGGCGGTCGACGCGACGTGACTCATGACGCTCAGTGCCGATGATGGCCAGACCGCCAGCGGCCTTTACTTCTGGCGACAGCTTGATATCCGTACCACGACCGGCCATGTTGGTAGCGATGGTGACGGCACCCTTGCCGTTGGTCGACTGACCAGCCAGGGCCACAATGTCAGCCTCCTTCTGGTGCAGCTTGGCATTCAGCACCTGATGGGGGATACCCTCGCGCTTGCCAGTTTCAGGATTGACATACATGTCGAGCATACGGCTCAGCAACTCAGAGATTTCCACCGATGTGGTACCAATCAGGATAGGACGTCCGGCATTGCGCAGGCGGACCACTTCTTCAATGACGGCCTTGTACTTCTCGCGGGCAGTCTTGTAGATGCGGTCGTCCATATCGTCGCGGATGACGGGCTTGTTGGTGGGAATCTCCACCACATCCAACTTATAGATGTCCCAGAACTCACCAGCCTCCGTAGAAGCGGTACCGGTCATACCGGCCAGCTTGTGGTACATACGGAAGTAGTTCTGCAGGGTAATGGTGGCAAAGGTCTGGGTGGCAGCCTCGACTTTCACGTGCTCTTTGGCCTCGACAGCCTGATGCAGTCCGTCTGACCAGCGGCGGCCCTCCATGATACGTCCAGTCTGCTCGTCGACAATCTTGACCTCACCGTCAATGACCACGTACTCGTCGTCCTTGTTGAACATACAGTAGGCCTTGAGCAGTTGCTGCAGGGTGTGAACACGCTCTGACTGCACAGCATAGTGCTGCAGCATCTCGTCCTTCTTGTTGACGCGCTCTTCGTCGCTGAGCGTGGTGTCACCTTCGAGGGCTGACAACTGGCTCGTGATGTCGGGCAGCACGAACAGGTCCTTATCATTGACCTGATTGGCCAGCCACGCCGTACCCTTGTCAGTAAGGTCGCACGAGTTGAGCTTCTCATCGACCACAAAGTAAAGGGGCTCAACCACTTCGGGCATACGGCGGTTGTTGTTCTCCATGTAGATTTCCTCCGTCTTGAGCATTCCGCTCTTGATACCTTCTTCAGAGAGGAACTTGATGAGGGGCTTGTTCTTGGGCATGGACTTGTGCGAACGATAGAGTGCCAGGAAACCTTCGTCCAGCAGTTTCTTGTCGTTCTTGGCCTGGCCCTCGGCTATCTTCTGCTTGGCTTCAGCCAGATATTGGGTTGCCAGTTGCTTCTGGACACCTACCAGCTTTTCGACCAGCGGCTGGTACTCTTCAAACATCTGGTCGTCGCCCTTGGGCACAGGACCTGAGATGATGAGTGGCGTACGGGCATCGTCAATCAGCACGGAGTCAACCTCGTCGACGATGGCGTAGTTGTGGGCGCGCTGCACGAGGTCGGCAGGCGAGATGGCCATATTGTCGCGCAGGTAGTCGAAACCGAACTCGTTGTTGGTACCGAACGTGATGTCGGCCTGATAGGCGCGGCGGCGCTCGGATGAGTTGGGCTGGTGCTTGTCAATGCAGTCTACGGAGAGTCCGTGGAACATATAGAGCGGTCCCATCCACTCAGAGTCACGCTTGGCCAGATAGTCGTTGACGGTCACCACGTGAACGCCGTTGCCCGTCAGGGCGTTGAGGAACACGGGCAGGGTAGCGACGAGCGTCTTACCCTCACCGGTGGCCATCTCGGCAATCTTACCCTGATGGAGCACCGTGCCGCCGAACAACTGAACGTCGTAGTGTACCATTTCCCATTTCAGGTCATTGCCACCTGCCGTCCAGTGGTTATGATAGATGGCCTTGTCACCGTCAATGGTGATGAAGTCCTTACGGGGATCGGCAGCCAGTTCGCGGTCAAAGTCTGTGGCAGTCACAATGGTCTCCTCGTTCTCGGCAAAGCGGCGGGCTGTCTCCTTGACAATGGCGAAAACCTCTGGCATAGCCTCGTCGAGGGCTTTCTCGTAGATGTCGAGAATCTCCTTCTCCAACTTGTCTATCTGGGCGAAGATGTCGGCACGCTCGTCAATAGGCGTTTCCTCGATGGTGGCCTTGAGCTTTTCGATTTCTTCTTTCTGCTGGTTGGCCGAGTCCTGAATCTGGCGCTGAATGTCCTTGGTGCGCTGACGTAGCTGGTCGTTATCCAGTTGCTGGATGGCCGGATAGGCTGCTTTCACCTTCTCGACGAGCGGCTGGATGAGTTTCATGTCGCGCGACGATTTGTCGCCGAACAATGAACGTAAAATCTTGTTGAAATTCATATCTAAATTTTTATTGTTTACCTTATTAATATAATTCGGGGTGCAAAGGTACGAAAAAAAGTGAAGAATACCCTTTACTTTTTTACCTTTTTACGCTTTTACCTTTAAAAAAGCGGTTCTGCAGAGCAGGCATTGGGTGCCCGGATGCGGATAGCGCGTGCTACAGTAGGCGCAATACGGTCTACTGTGACAGGGGTGACAATGCGCTGGGCTTCAATGTTTGCCCCGAAGAATATGATAGGGAAGGGGATGTAGCTGGCACGCGATGTGCTGCTGGCATGTGTCTCCTCGTTGACAAGTTGCCAGCCGGGTGCAATGTCGATGAGCAGGTCGCCGCACTTGTCGATGTTAAAGCCGTTGCGCACACGTTCCAGCAGTTGGCTGTCGCTGGTCAGCAGCTGGGTGCTGGTATAGACATTTCGCACACCTGACATCTGCAGGACGAACTCCTGTGCCTGTCGGAGCACATTGCCCAGGTTGAGGTTCTTCTTCTCAATGAATTTGCGATTCAGGTATAGCTGGTTCTTGTGACAGGCCTCTACGTATTGGGCAGAACCGTAGACGGCACCCAGATACATATTGAGCAGACTGGCAGCCCGGTTGATGTAGAACTTGCCCGTAGGAATACGGAAACGCTCGTTCTCTTCCTCGCGCTCCTCAGTCGTCGTACCTGTGCCGGTAAGAACAAACAGGACGCGCTCGTTAGGCAACTTGCGCTGGATGCACTTGATGAGGTCGGCAATGTTGTGGTCTAACAGTTGGTAGCCGACAATGTCCGGCTGGAGCGTATAGTTCACGCAGAGCAGGTCAGTGTAGTCATCTTGGCCGATTCCTGACTGCTCGATACATCTTAAAACCAAAGAAGTGATGTTCCTGTTGGCATCCTCCGCCGGAGCGTAAGTACGCGTGTATTGGCTAAGCCACTGGTCGCCAGAGGGATAGTAGGGTGTAGTCCTCCATGCGCCCTGTGCGCACCAGACGACTCCGTCAGCCACATGGCCGGCTGACAAAATGGCACTCTCGGCAGTAGTGGCAAACGAAAATATCTTGCTGTATCCGTTGAAGGCTATTTTCATCTCGTCGCCCAAGGTTGATGCCAGCAGTTGGGCCGGCGACAGGCCTTTCTCCTTGTCGTCAACAATATTCTGGGGACGCAGCGTCTTGCGGTCGAGCCATTCCTTGCCGGTGACTCCATTATAGTAAGGCGTGCTGCCTGTCAGAAGGGATGCGCAGGCTGAAGCCTGGTCGACAGGGCTGAAGCTGTAGCTGGCATTGGGGTAGACCAAGCCTTTGGACAGCAATTGCCTGAAACCGCCTTGTGAATAGAGTGGGGCATAGGTCTCCAGATAGTCAGTGCGCAGTTGGTCGACAGCGATGCTCACCACCAGCTGGGGGGCTTTTGCAAGCGCCTGGGCTGTTGCTTCGGCACTGAAGCCCAGAAGCGACAGGAGGGTGATGTATAGGTAGCGGTTTCTCATCTGGAGATTTTTTTAATGTGAATACAACATTGCATGAGCAAACATAGTGCCAAACTCCAAAGCCCTTCTGCGTATTGCTGGAACAGGGAGCCGATAAAGAACAGCAGAATCAGTGCGCAGGTGATGGTCCAATAGTGGCTGTGGCGTCCCTTGATAACAGGCCAGAGGAAGAACCAGGGCAGTGGATTGAATAGTAGAATCTGCAGGTTCAGACTCACCGTGGGATGCTGCGAGAATAGCATCAGGGTTAGCATGATGCCAATAGTGCCTACTGCGAGCATGAGCAGGAGGTCCCAAAAGAGAAAACTTCGCTTAGACCGCCACTGGAGGACAGAGAGAATCAGTCCTGTGATAGTCAGTAGAATGGCACAGGCTAAAGGTGACAATGGAAACCCCTGCTTAGTGATTTGCACACCACCAGGAACGGCAGTGCGGTGCTCCTTGACCAAGGGACGATATTGACCGTTCTCATATATTTGTGCGTGGTCGAAGTCGTACATCAGGTTGTATGGCAAGAACTCCTGCTGGCGCAACGTAGTGGACTGGTCTGCCTTGATGCCCAGCAACAAATCATTGCCGAAACGGGCCCAAGGATGGTTGCGCGTCATCTCGTGAACCATGTCTCGGTATGTAGGTGTAAATCCTTCACGCTCAGCGTATTCTACTTTTCCGGTAATGCATTTCTCGATGATGTCCCTGGCCTTGGTCGTACAGTTGTTGTAGAAGTAGTTGTAGCGATAGACGCTGTTTTCCGGTTGCAGGTTTTGGCGGAGTGCTTCATGCAGTAACAGCTTTTCTTCGCTGGTCAGGTTCAGCACCTGTTCGGTAACCATGCTGCCAAGATGGCGGTACTCCTTCAGGAACAGGTTAAAGGGGTAGGCTCCCAACTCGTAGTCGGTCAATCCGAAAACGAAGCGGAGAACGAAGTAGGGCTTCTTGAAGTCGAACACGCCGTAGTTAAACGCCGCATCAACCTCTTTACCCTTCCGCGTGTCGTGATAGCGGATGGCAGTATGGCCATAGAGACTGTATATTTCGTCGTGTGGCTGGCAGGTGAGCAGAGAAATCTCGACAGAGTCCATCGGGTCAGGGAGAATGTTCTCGACGGTAGACTCTTGTGCGTAAACGGGTGTTAAAGCTCCTGAAAAAAGCATCAGGAGAAGCCCGAAAAGCGTATTAAAAACGGTTTTTAAATGTTTCACGATGCAAAATTAACCTATATTTTCCACTTATCGTGCGTTTATTTCGTTTTTTTTCAATAATTTTGCAACCTGAAATGCAATTGATTAAACAAAGACAGATGAAAAAACGTATATTTGGAAGCCTGCTGATGGGCTTTCTGACCGTATCTGCAATGGGACAGGTGAGCAAGACGCTATCCCCTTACAGCCAGTTTGGCTTAGGTGTATTGGCTGACCAGTCTCAGAGTTTCGGACGCGGAATGGCTGGACTTTCTATGGGTGTGAGGAACGGCAAGTATGTCAATGTGCAGAATCCCGCATCCTATTCTTCTATTGATTCGTTGACGATGATTCTGGATTTAGGTGTGTCTGGCCAGATTACTAATTTTAAGGAAGGTGGCAAGCGGGTCAATGCCAAAACCGCTGACTTCGACTATGCTGTTGCTGCTTTCCGCCTGTTGCCTAAGATTGGTGCCAGCTTTGGCGTGATTCCTTACTCGAACATCGGTTATGGTTACACGTCGTTAGGATGGATTGGCGATGCTGGTGGTGATCATTATGCCAGTGTTTCGAAGAATGCCTATTGGTTGGACTATGACGGCTCAGGCGGCTTTAGCCAGGCCTTCTTGGGCTTGGGATGGGAGATTGCTAAGGGCCTGTCCATAGGTGCCAACGTTTCTTATTTTTGGGGTAAATATGAGAAATCTGCAGGATATTCAGCCTCTGATGCCTATCAGAAATCTTTGTTGAGAACCTATTCTACCAATATCAACAGCTGGAAGCTTGACTTCGGTGCTCAGTATTCGACGGAGTTGAACAAGGACAATCTGCTGACGGTAGGTGCTACCTTTGGCCTTGGGCATAAATTGGGAGCAGATGCCAATCTTGAGATGACAAGCTCCGATTCGCAGACCGGCGTGTCCAGCACAACCAAAAAGAGTGTGAGTAATGCCTTCGAACTGCCGATGAGTTTTGGCGCAGGTCTGACATTGGTCCATAAGAACAGCCTGACCATAGGTGCAGACTATATGATGCAGAAGTGGGGCTCGTTGGACTATCCGGTATTGAGACAAACCAGTAGTTCCACCGCAGAATATATATCTATGAGCGGACTCCTGAAAGACCGCCACAAGGTGGTTGTGGGTGCTGACTGGATACCCAACCAGTCTGCCCGTTCGTTCCTGAAACGCGTACACTATCGTCTGGGTGCTTCCTATGCTACACCTTATTATAATATTAGTACAGGTAACGGTGTGATGTTGGACGGCCCCAAGGAACTGTGCGTCAGCGCAGGTTTCGGCATTCCCATTGTAAACACTTGGAACAACCGTACCTCGCTGAATATCAGCGCACAGTGGGTACACTCCTCTGCCAAGGACCTGATAACGGAGAACTGCTTCCGTATCAATATCGGATTGACATTCAACGAGCGTTGGTTTGCTAAATGGAAGGTCGATTAACTGTTATTCTTATCGTCTTGTCTCTGGTGTTCCTGGGTTCGTGTGAAGAGCACAGGGAACACACTGCGCCTGCCGTTCGGGACCGTGATTCCGCCTCGATGATGATCAGTTACGGGGTGAATACGCTTATCTCCGATTCGGGCGTCATCAAATATAAGATTGTAACGGAACGGTGGGACGTCAACACGGTGAAGCAGCCTCCGCGCTGGACCTTCGAGAAAGGTATCTTCTTGGA
>DEWO01000053.1:1578-3991 GCA_002363695.1 Prevotella sp. UBA3208 | reverse complement strand
TCTTCGACAGCGAAGAACTGTTCTGGGACGGCGTTCGCCATGAGTTCTATTCCCATAAGTTTTCCAAGGTGGTCACTCCTGAGAGAACCATGCAGGGAACCTATTTCCGTAGCGACGAGCACATGACACACTATGAGGTGACCAACAGTGTGGGTTCCTTCATGTCCGAAGACTTTGACAACAGTCAGCAGGCTGACAGCGTGCAGGAGAAGAATGACACTACGCAGGCTCCGCCGCCTCCCGCCCGTCAGGCTGCCACCCGCCACAAGGCCACTCAGAAATCAAGCTATACGACGCCATGACAGAACTCATTATAGGACTGATTATATCAATGGTGTTCTCTGCCTTTTTCTCAGGCATGGAGATTGCCTTTGTGTCCAGCAACCGTCTGCGTGCAGAGATGGACCGCGAGAAGAACGGCCTTTCACAGCGGGCCTTGGCGGTATTTTATGCCCATCCCAGCAATTTCATCTCAACCATGCTGGTGGGCAACAATATCGCCCTGGTCGTCTATGGCATTCTGTTTGCCCAGATTTTCGACACAACGCTCTTTGCCCCCCTAAGCGACGGTGCACGCGTGACCTGCGATACGCTGTTGTCCACGGTGATAGTGCTCTTTACAGGCGAGTTCCTGCCCAAGACCATATTCAAGTCCAATCCTAATGGGATGCTGACGTTTTTCGCCCTGCCGGCGTTTATATGCTATGTCCTGCTTTATCCCATTTCGCGCTTCTCGACCGCTTTGTCCAGAGGATTGCTGCGCATGTTCGGTGCCAAACTGCCCAAGGAGACTGAAGGCAAGGAGTTCACCAAGGTTGACCTTGACTATCTGGTGCAGTCGAGCATTGACAACGCCAAGGACGATACGGAGATAGAGGACGAAGTGGAGCTGTTTCACAATGCCCTCGACTTTGCCGACACCAAGGTGCGCGACTGCATGGTGCCCAGAACAGAGATTGACGCCATAGACATTGAGGACTGTACGGTAGAGCAACTCAAGAACAAGTTCATAGAAAGCGGCCATAGCAAGATAGTGGTCTATCGGGATGATATAGACCATATTATCGGCTACATCCACTCGTCGGAATTGTTCAAGCACATTGCTGATATCTCGAAGCACGTCCGCGAGATGCCATACGTGCCTGAAACGATGGCGGCACGCAAGCTGATGCACATCTTCCTGCAGCAGAAAAAGTCGTTGGGCGTGGTGGTCGACGAGTTCGGAGGCACCAGTGGCATCGTCTCGCTGGAGGACATTGTGGAGGAGATTACGGGCGACATCGAGGACGAACACGACAGCCAGAAGTATGTGGCCAAGCAGCTTGCCGACGGTGAATACATCCTGTCGGCCCGTCTGGAGATAGAGAAGGTGAACGAGCTGTTTGACTTGGATCTGCCCGAAAGCGACGACTATATGACCGTCGGAGGGCTGATACTGCACGAATACCAGTCGTTCCCCAAGCTCAACGAAATCATTCGTATTGGGCATTTTGAATTTAAAATCGTAAAAAATACAATGACAAAAATCGAGTTGGTAAGGCTAAAAGTCATATTATAAGGTATTTTTTTGCAAAAAGATGCCGATGTTTGCGCGAAATTTAGTAATTTTGCAGGCTGAAATAGAAAATAACAACAAAATAATAATAAAAAACAATGGCAGCAATTGGAAAAATCAGAAGCTGGGGACCAGTACTCGCTATGGTGATTGGTCTGGCCCTCTTTGCATTCATTGCCGAAGAGTTGTTCCGTTCGTGCGAGGCTACTGGCAACGAGCGCCGTCAGCAAGTAGGCGAAGTGTTAGGTAAGAAAATCTCCGTTCAGGAGTTCCAGTCAATGGTTGACGAGTACCAGGACGTCATCAAGATGACGCAGGGGCGCGACAACCTCTCTGAGGAGGAACTCAATCAGGTGAAGGACCAGGTTTGGCAGCAGTTTGTCAACAACACCATCCTGGAGAAGGAAGCAGAGAAGTTGGGCCTCACCGTTACTGATGCCGAGATGCAGAACATCCTGAAGGCAGGTACGAACCCCATGTTGGCTCAGACACCGTTTGTCAATCAGCAGACAGGTCGTTTCGACGCCACACAGCTCACCAAGTTCCTGGCCGACTACCAGAAGGCACAGCAGACTGCTGGAGCAGGCGAGATGGCAGAGCAGTACCAGCGCATCTACAACTACTGGAATTTCATTGAGAAGAATCTCCGTCAGCAGACGCTGGCTCAGAAATATCAGACGCTGCTCGGACAGTGCCTCCTCTCTAACCCCGTTTCAGCCAAGATGGCTTTCGAGGGACAGAACCAGGAGAGCGACATCCAGCTGGCAGCACTGCCTTACAGCGCTATCAAGGATGCCGATGTCACCGTCAGCGACGCTGACCTCAAGGCTAAGTACAACGAGCAGAAGGAGATGTTCA
>DEWO01000053.1:0-1530 GCA_002363695.1 Prevotella sp. UBA3208 | reverse complement strand
GCAGTATGTCGAGAGCCGCGACATCAAGTACGTCGACTATCAGGTCGTAGCTTCTGCTGCTGACCGCGCAGCACTGATGAAGACCATGCAGGAGGCTCAGCAGAACTTCCAGGCTGGTCAGGCTGTTGCCGAGGTGGTACGCAAGGCTCAGTCACAGCTGGCCTACATGGGCATTCCCGTCAGCCGCAATGCACTGCCTACCGACATAGCCGCCAAGGTTGACTCAATGGCTGTCGGCAGTGTTTCTGCTCCGTTCGAGACCAAGTTCGACAACACGCTGAACGTGGTGAAGTTTATCAACAAGGTACAGCTGCCTGACTCTGTAGAGTATCGTCAGATTCAGGTCGGTGCCGAGACTGCCGAGGCAGCCAAGAAGCGTGCAGACAGCATCTATACCGCCCTGCAGGGTGGGGCAGAGTTCGAAGCACTGGCAAAGAAGTACGGTCAGACTGGTGACAAGCAGTGGCTCACCTCTGCCATGTACGAGCGTGCCCAGAACCTCGATGCCGATACCAAGAACTATCTCAACGCGCTGACCACCATGGGCGCCGGCGAGTCTAAGAATCTGGCAATGACTCAGGGTAACGTCATCATTCAGGTGACTGCCCGTCGCGCAATGGTTGACAAGTACGATGTCGCCATCGTCAAGCACACCATCGACTTCTCTAAGGACACCTACTCACAGGCCTACAACAAGTTCTCTCAGTATGTCAGCGAGAACAAGACGCTCGAGCAGCTGGAGGCCAACGCCAAGAAGTTCGGCTTCAGCGTTCAGGAGCGCAAGGACCTCTATAACTCAGAGCACAACGTGGCTGGCCTGCGTTCAACCCGCGACGCCATGAAGTGGATTTTCGACTCTGAGGCCGGCGACGTTTCTCCCCTCTACGAGTGTGGCAACAACGACCACCTGCTGGTACTGGCTCTCACCAAGGTTCATCCCGAGGGCTATCGCGACCTCGCTGACGTCGAGGAGATGGTCAAGCAAGAGGTTATCCGCGACAAGAAGTTCGAGAAGGCAGCCGAGAAGTTGGCTGGTGTAAAGTCTATTGCCGACGCCAAGGCCAAGGGCGCTACCGTTGACAGCGTTCGCCAGATTACCTTCTCTGCACCTGTCTTCGTTCAGTCTGCCGGAGCTTCCGAGCCCGCACTGAGTGGTGCTGTAGCAGCCGCCAAGGCCGGACAGTTCGTTTCAAAGGCTGTCAAGGGTAATGGTGCCGCCTATGTCTTCCAGGTTCTTCAGAAGAAGAATCGCGAGGGAGCCAAGATGGATGCCAAGCAGCAGCAGACCCAGCTCAAGCAGATGGCCATGCAGGCAGCCAGCCGTTTCATGAACGAGCTCTACCTGAAGGCTGATGTGAAGGACAACCGCTACTTGTTCTTCTAACACCGCCAGACGACAACCCATTACGACATAACAATTCCGCAGGACTTCCAACGAGGCCCTGCGGATTTTTTTTGTCAGTAAGGCTCCCCAAGCGTAAAATGCTGGGAGAGTTTCAAAATTACAGTCCCCTGTGCTCCCTTTGGTAG
>DEWO01000089.1:6471-7147 GCA_002363695.1 Prevotella sp. UBA3208 | reverse complement strand
GATGCTGTTTCTTGAATTTTTGCGTACATAGCCGATAATGTATTTGTTGAACGTTTCTTCCTGCTCCAGCATGAACTCGATACGGACTGGTATCACAAAGGTATGCTGACGCACCTCATCGCTGAATCCTTCAACGGTCTGCATACGGGTAGCATCCTTCTCGGTTGTGATGATGCATTTGGGACCCTGCATGGATGCAAAGGTGTCGTTGATGCGTGTAATATCTTTCTTGTTGAACTGATGATGGTCGTTGAATGTCAGCGGTGTCAGATGGGTCAGCGGCGAGAGGTCGTGCTCCAGCTGCTCTGGTGAGGCAATACCCGTGAGCAACAGCACGTTCCGGTCCTTCAGCTGCGACAGCGTCAAATTCTGCTTATTGTCAGTGAAGACAGGTCTTAGTTCGTCGTACACCAGGGTGGTGAAGAACAGTTGCTGGTAGGGATAGAGGCTCATGGCCTTGGTGATGACGCGGAACTCCATCGGTCTCAGGTCCTTCGGACACTTGGTGACGATGACGATGTCCGCACGGTCCTTGCCGTACATAGGCTCGCGTAACCTGCCTGCCGGCAATAGCTTGTCGTAGATGATAAGCCGGTGATAGTCTACCAGCAGGATGTTGATGCCGGGCTTGACATATCTGTGCTGGAAGGCATCGTCCAGAAGTACCACGTCCAAC
>DEWO01000089.1:2578-6367 GCA_002363695.1 Prevotella sp. UBA3208 | reverse complement strand
TGATGTCAGCGAACTTCTGCTTCATCTGGTAGGGCTCGTCGCCAATCTCCGGCATCGTGGTGTGAGTGTTGGCAATGAGGAAACCCTTGGTCTTCCGTTTGTATCCTCGGCTGAGGATGGCCACGTTGAAATAGTTCTTGAGCAGGCGGGCCAGATATTCTGTGTGAGGTGTCTTGCCTGTTCCTCCTACGGTGATGTTGCCAACGGAGATGACAGGAACAGCGAAGGAACGAGACTTCAGGGCACCCATCTCGAACAGGAGGTTCCTGAACTTGACGCCGATGCCGTAAAACCAGCTCAATGGCAACAGCCACTTGTTGATTTTGATGAAGTCGCCTTCCATGCTCTTTTCCCCTCTTTCTTTATTTTATAATAAGGTAATAGGGCAGACGTGCCTGGATGGCATTCTGATGACGGATGTTCTTGACGTAGGTGAACGGCTCATAGTATTCACCCAAAGCTGTGCGCAGGTGGCTGTCAAGATAGCTTCCCTTGTCGTCCTGATTCATCAGAGATTCGAACCAGTTTGAAGGCTCCGGATAGCTGGTGGCATGATACTCGCTGAGTTTAGCCAGTTTGGCAGCCTTCTCTATGGCTTTATCCAGACTTCCAATCTCGTCGACCAACTTGATTTTTACGGCGTCGTTGGCCAGCCATACACGCCCTTGCGCTATTTCTTCGATGGCCTCGACAGATTGCTTGCGGCCGTCTGCTACGCGTTTGCGGAACAGTTTGTAGCCTCGGTCGATATACTGTTCCAGCAGTGCCATTTCCTCAGCGTTGAAAGGACGAGAGGCCGTGCCAAAGGCTGCGTGTTTGTTGGTCTTGACCTCGTCGAACTTGATACCCAGTTTCTCAGTCAACAGACCACTGATGTCGGGGAACATACCGAAGATGCCAATGCTACCCGTGATGGTGGTAGGCTCTGCAATGATGTAGTTGGCCGGACAGCTGATGTAGTAGCCGCCAGAAGCAGCATAGCCACCCATGGAAACCACGACAGGCTTCTTGGCCTTCAGATTCATCATGGCGTGCCAAATCTGCTCAGAGGCGTAGGCAGAACCGCCGGGAGAATTGACGCGCAGCACGACAGCCTTGACATCGTCGTCCTCGGCCAGTTTCTCCAAGTCCTTGCACACCTCGGTAGCCACAATGCTGTGTTCCTGATTGGTCACGTCACCCGTATTGGAGTCGACAATATCGCCATAGGCATAGTAGACGGCCACCTGGTCACCCTCCTTCTTCTCGCCCTTGACATTCTCCATGTCTTTCAGTGTCAGCTGGTGGATGTCCTCGTCAGCGTCTATCTTGAGCATCTTCTTGATTTCGCCTTTCACCTCGTTGGTATACAGCAATTTGTCTACCAACTTCATCTTGACGTAGTCTTCCGGCTTGGACATGGCAATGAAACGGTCGGCATAGGCATTCAGCGAGTCAACGGCAATCTTGCGACTCTCGGCCACCTCCTTCAGCATGACCTGCCAGACGCCGTTCATGTAGGCTGTCACCTGCTCGCGGTTGGGCTCGCTCATGCCGTCGGCAGTCAGCATCTCAGGGGCACTCTTGTACTTGCCGACCTTGCACAGCTGCACCTTGATGCCCAGCTTTGCCAGCAGGTCCTTGACAAAGTAGGGCGTAGCACCCAGTCCGTGCCAGTCGACCATTCCCTGCGGATTCAAGAAAATCTTGTCGGCCACGCTACATATATAATAGGAGGACTGCTCGTACGAATCGGCATAGGCCACAATCCACTTTCCTGACTTCTTGAAATCAATCAGCGCTTCGCGGATGGCATGGGACGATGCAGGCGAGTCAGAACTGAAGAGACCGGCCTCCACGTAGATGCCCTTGATGTCTTCGTTCTCCTTGGCTTTGCGAATAGAGGAGATGATATTGTCCAGTCCTACATTCTCGCTGACCTGACCAGTCAGCATACTGAGTGGATTCTCTTCAGCACGCTCGTCCAGCAGCCCGGAGAGTTGCAGGGTGAATACCGAATTTTCCTCCACCTTTGTACTGCTTGCACTGGAAGCTGCAATTCCTACCATTGAAATGGTTGCCAGAATACCCATAATCACTGTCAGCAGAATGATACCCGTGACAGTGGCCAATACATACTTTAGAAAGTCTTTCATAACATTGCTTGTTTATAACTGAATTCTGTGTAAAGTTACTTTTAGCCCTCCAGTGGAGCCGTCTTGAGTTCCTCTAATGCCCGGCACAGCTGGTCGGGACAGGACGTCCCCTTCGTTCCGCAGCGGATGCCGTTCAGGCGCGGGATGACGTCGTCGATGCGCTGTCCCTTGACCAATTGGCTGATGCCTTGCAGGTTTCCGTTGCAACCTCCCAGAAAGAATACTTGCTGGATGATGTCGTTCTCGTCGGCAGTCACGTCAATCATTTTTGAGCATGTGCCGTGGGTTGTGTACATAATGTGTTTCGTCTTCATGCTGCAAAGATAAGTATTTTTCTTCTTTCTTCCAAATTCTGAGTCTGCCAAAGTGTCAGTTTGGCAGATTTGGCACGCTTTTCGCAAGGATAAAGGCAGAAAATGTTGAATTCTAATTAAAAAATTGAAGTATTATGAACATTAAACCATTAGGAGACCGCGTGCTGGTAGTGCCCGCACCGGCAGAAGAGAAAATCGGTGGAATCATCATTCCTGACACCGCAAAAGAGAAACCCCTTCACGGAACCATCAAGGCCGTAGGCCAGGGTACCAAGGACGAAGAGATGGTACTGAAGGCTGGCGACGAAGTGTTGTATGGCAAGTACAGCGGCACAGAGCTGGAGTTTGAAGGAGAGAAGTATCTGATGATGCGTCAGTCTGACGTTCTCGCAGTGATTGAAAAGTAAGAATTAAAACATCGAAGTTTCGAAACCTTGAAGCCTCGAAAACAACAAAAAACAAAAAAGCATTATGGCAAAAGATATTAAATTCAATATTGAAGCTCGCGACCTGTTGAAGAACGGTGTCGATCAGTTGGCTAACGCAGTAAAGGTAACGCTGGGTCCGAAGGGCCGCAACGTAGTGATTGAGAAGAAGTTCGGTGCTCCGCAGATTACCAAGGACGGTGTGACCGTTGCCAAGGAAATCGAGCTGGAGGACAAGTTCGAGAATACCGGTGCCCAGCTCGTGAAGAGCGTGGCCTCTAAGACGGGCGACGACGCCGGTGACGGAACGACCACCGCCACCATCCTGACGCAGGCCATCGTGACCGAGGGCCTGAAGAATGTCACCGCCGGTGCTAACCCTATGGACCTAAAGCGTGGTATCGACAAGGCTGTCAAGGCTGTTGTTGACCACATCAAGAGCACTGCCGAGAAGGTTGACGACAACTACGACAAGATTGAGCAGGTGGCTACTGTCAGTGCCAACAACGACGAGGAGATTGGTAAACTGCTGGCTGACGCTATGCGTAAGGTGTCTAAGGATGGTGTCATCACCATCGAGGAGTCAAAGAGCCGCGACACCCACATCGGTGTGGTCGAGGGTATGCAGTTCGACCGTGGCTACCTCTCTGGCTACTTCGTCACTGATTCAGAGAAGATGGAGTGTGTGATGGAGAATCCGTACATCCTCATCTACGATAAGAAGATTAGCAACATCAAGGACTTCCTGCCCATCCTGCAGCCTGCTGCCGAGAGCGGCCGTCCGCTGCTGGTGATTGCCGAGGATGTAGACTCTGAGGCTCTGACCACTCTGGTTGTCAACCGTCTGCGTGGCGGTCTGAAGATTTGTGCCGTCAAGGCTCCTGGCTTTGGTGACCGTCGTAAGGCCATGCTCGA
>DEWO01000089.1:0-2532 GCA_002363695.1 Prevotella sp. UBA3208 | reverse complement strand
ATGCTCGAGGATATCGCTACCCTGACCGGTGGTGTCGTCATCAGCGAGGAGAAGGGTCTGAAGCTGGAGCAGGCTACACTTGAGATGCTGGGTACTTGCGACAAGGTGACAGTCTCTAAGGACAATACCACCATTGTCAACGGTGCCGGCGACAAGCAGGCCATTCAGGACCGCATTGCCCAGATTAAGAAGGAGATTGAGCTCACTACCTCGTCTTACGACAAGGAGAAGCTGCAGGAGCGTCTTGCCAAATTGGCAGGCGGTGTGGCAGTACTCTATGTCGGTGCCAACAGCGAGGTAGAGATGAAGGAGAAGAAGGACCGCGTGGACGATGCTCTGTGCGCTACCCGTGCAGCCATCGAGGAAGGCGTTGTTGCCGGCGGTGGCACGACCTACATCCGTGCTCAGGAGGCTCTGGCCAGCCTGAAGGGCGACAATGCTGACGAGCAGACCGGTATCAACATCATCTGCCGCGCCATTGAGGAGCCCCTGCGCCAGATTGTCAGCAATGCTGGCGAAGAAGGTGCCGTGGTTGTTCAGAAGGTTCGCGAGGGTAAGGGTGACTTCGGTTACAATGCCCGTCTGGACAAGTACGAGGACCTGCGCGAGGCTGGTGTCATCGACCCTGCCAAGGTAGCCCGTGTGGCCCTGGAGAATGCCGCAAGCATTGCCGGTATGTTCCTCACCACCGAGTGCCTCATCTGCGACAAGCCTGAAAAGGAACCCGCCATGCCGATGGGTGGTGCCCCAGGCATGGGTGGCATGATGTAAAAGTGAAGAATAAGGCTACGGGAGTCGTAGTACGAACGTAGTGTGATAACCTCCTTGGGGGCGGTCTGCAAGTTCCAGACTGCCCCCTTGTTGTATTATCATGCTCTTTTTGGTTAGATTTCGCCCGAAATATTTGCTTGTTTGACGGAAAAGTAGTACCTTTGGCCAAATTTTCAGTTCAATTGCAAATTTGTCCATCATATGAGTAAGACTTTAATAAGCAGAACGTTAGCATCTTCATTTTCTGATGTGTTTAGTGTTTTACCCATCATTACGCTGACTGGACCGCGCCAGTCGGGTAAGACTACGCTGTGTCGTGAGCAATTTCCAGAGCTGCCATACGTCAGTTTTGAGCATGCTGCTACGTTGGCTGAAGTACAGGCTGACCCTGTGGCTTTTCTCAACCGATATCCGAAAGGGGTCATCATAGACGAGGCACAGCATTACCCTACCATCTTTTCGTATTTGCAGGTCACGGTCGATGAGGACCGCTTTCAGGGTACCGACCAGCACCACTACATTGTGACAGGCAGCAATAACTTCGCGCTGATGGAGAAGATTACGCAGTCGATGGCCGGGCGCACTGCTGTCTTTTCACTGCTGCCGCTCAGCACCAGCGAGATTATGTCTTACCAGCCCAATGCCAGTACGTCGAAGATACTGCTTTACGGTGGTTTTCCTGCCGTATGGATGGCCGACAACGAGACGTTGCGCCACCAGTTGCTGAGCAACTATTACACCACCTACATTGAGCGCGATGTACGTACACTCATTAATGTGAAAGACCAGCAGGCTTTCCAGACCTTCATCCGCCTGTGCGCCAGTCGGGTAGGGCAGGAGTTCAACGCGTCGGCCGTATCAAACGAGGTGGGTGTTGCCGTAAACACCATCCGAAGTTGGCTCAGCATTCTTGCTGCCTCTTATGTGGTCTATCTGTTTCATCCTTATTACACGAACATCGGCAAGCGACTGACAAAGACGCCCAAACTCTATTTCTATGATACTGGACTGGCAGCTTTCCTGTTAGGCATCACCACCGAGCAGCAGATGGATGTCCATCCGCTGCGCGGTGCACTGTTCGAGAACATGGTCATCAATGACATGATGAAACTCGACTTGAACCGAGGTAACAACATGCAGCAACTGTTCTTCTATCGTGACAAGAGCCAGCGAGAGGTGGACGTGCTGCGCATTCTGCCACCCAATCTGGTGGAGGCCTACGAGATCAAGTCCGCTCAGACGTGGAATGCCGACTTCTTTGCCAACTTGAACTATCTGCGGCCATTGTTGAAGGAGCGTATGCTGAAAACGATGGTAGTCTATGATGGGCTTCAGGAGAATCCGCAACCAGAAAACGGCATCGTTAATTTTCGCCACCTTCAGTGGTAGCCATTTTGGTCAACGAGTCTTTTCTGTAAATTTGTAAACTCAAGGTGTCAAAATAGTAGGTGTCGGCCCCAAAAGGCTGACACCTACTTGATTTAAATCAAAAACGTATTCACTTTTTATGCAAAACGCTTGCATGGAGTAGAAAAAGTTCCTAACTTTGCATCGTCAAAAGGTTAGAACGGAGGAGAAAAGGTTTAAGCCACAGACATATTAGTATTGGATTTAACAAAAAAGAGATATTTTTTTGATTTGTTTTAGTAGATTAGTTTTTAAGTAGTTTGTTTTAGGAATCGGATGTCGTGACGACATTCGATTTTTTTTGTGGTCGGGGACGTAATTTATTAATAGTAGCCCGCGCTACCATTAAATCTT
>DEWO01000136.1 GCA_002363695.1 Prevotella sp. UBA3208 | reverse complement strand
AGCAATGCACCTAACCCGGTGTCGCTGTGGCAGATTACCGAACAGGAAACAGACCGTGAGCATCTGCTGAAGGAAATTCTTCAGGCCTTCTCGCATCATCTTGGAACTGATGTCAAGGAGCAGTACCTGTCCATGCTGTATCGGCGCAAGGGCTTCTATCCCTATGCTGATTGTGACGGGGCTTTCATGGCCGAGTTGTTGACGGTGGAAGACGACGGCCATCTGCTGCTGCGCGACGACAATGGACTGCAGCGCCGTTATGCCTTCAAGGAAGTGACGTTTGTATGAGACGAAACGTCGAAGCATCGAAACATCGAAATCATAAATAAAGAAAAAACTATGGCAAGATTTAAGAGAATTCTATTGAAGTTGTCAGGTGAGAGCCTGATGGGTAAGCAGGGCTTTGGTATAGACCCTGAGCGGTTGAGTGACTATGCTCGCCAGATTAAGGAAGTG
Source organism: Prevotella sp. UBA3208 (assembly GCA_002363695.1). Next base: position 3,796 of record DEWO01000136.1, on the reverse strand, counting down.
AGCGAGATGGGAGTCCAGATTGGTATCGTCATCGGTGGTGGCAACATCTTCCGCGGACTGTCAGGTTCGCAGAAAGGCTTCGACCGTGTGAAGGGTGACCAGATGGGCATGTGTGCTACGGTCATCAACTCGCTGGCATTGAGCTCCGCCTTAGGTGCTATCGGTGTGAAGAACCGTGTGATGACGGCTATCCGCATGGAGCCTATTGGTGAGTTCTATACCAAGTGGAAGGCCATCGAGGCTATGGAGGCTGGCTATGTCTGCATCTTCTCTGCCGGCACGGGTTCGCCCTATTTCACTACCGATACCGGCTCCAGCCTGCGTGGCATTGAGATTGAGGCTGACGTGATGCTGAAGGGCACCCGTGTCGACGGTGTCTATACGGCCGACCCGGAGAAGGACCCGACAGCCACCAAGTTTGATCAGATTACATATAAAGAGGTACTCGCGCGCGGCCTGAAGGTGATGGACCTGACCGCCATCTGCATGTGTCAGGACAACAATCTGCCCATCTATGTCTTCAATATGGACATTGTCGGTAATCTGAAGAAAGTGATGGATGGTGAGGAGATTGGCACGTTAGTCTATAATGGCTGACAGCCGAAAAGCCGTTACGCCTCTTCGAACTCAACATATTCGCCATCGGAGTCGTCGAAGATTTTGCGATTCTCGCGTTTCTTGTGATGGTGGTCTATAATCGTTTCGCCCGTTGCAGTCTGAGTGTGACGGGCGGTTGGTTGTTCTGTGCTCTGAGTGCTTTGAGAACTCTGAGTATTCTGATTACTCTGAACATTCTGATTGCTCTTGGGTTGTGTACGCTGGCTGTACTGCTGACGCTGGCGTCCTACCTCGTCGCGGAACTGCTGTTCCTGTTTGTCGGCTGCTTTCTGGGCAGCTTTGTGGGCTTGCTTGATTTTCTTGATGACAGTACCTCCTACGAGCATTCCGATGAAAACAAGGAGAAAGAACACAAATAGTAATATTTCCATAAGTTTAAGGCTTTTTGTAAGTTGGGAAGTTATTTCTTTTTATGAGCGTTTGCGAACAACGAGAGAATCACATACCAAGCGATGATGGCTGCCAGTCCGCTGATGCCGAGTAAGATGAGCATCGGGATGCAGGTAATCAGGAAGATGTATTTGATGTCATTGCCCTTCCAGCCCCACGTCTTGAACTTCAGGGCGAACATGGGAATCTCGCTTACCAACAGCCAGCTGCTGACCAGCATTCCGAAGAAGACGGCATAGTAGCAGATGGGTGAAGAGAGCAGCCAGTCACCTGAGCCTGCAATCAGGGCCCCCCAGAACAGTGCATTGGCAGGTGTGGGCAGTCCGATGAAGCCCATAGCCTGTCGCTCGTCGAGATTGAACTTAGCCAGTCGCAGTGCGGAGAAGGCTGCCATGATAAAGGCGGCGTAAGCCAGATAGTGCCACGGCAGGTATTGTGCTCCCGCCTTGAGGAAGTCGAAAATAATCGCTGACGGAGCCAGGCCGAACGTGATGTCGTCAGCCAGTGAGTCCAGTTCCTTGCCAATGGGTGAGCTGACTCCCAGAAGGCGTGCCGACATACCGTCGAAGAAATCGAATACTGCTCCGATGATGATGAACAGCAGGGCCGTATCCCATACGCCGCAAAGGGCCCAGTAAGTGGCAATGCAGCCTGATATCAGGTTCAGGCAGGTGATGCTATTGGGAATGTGCTTCTTAATCATTGAACTTTTGAACTTGGATTTTTAATGTTAAGCCAGTTTGGCGATAACCGTCTGGTCACCCGTAGTGGGTTGCCCCATGGTGACGCAGGCCTTGGCAGTCAGTGGCAGATAGACGTCTACACGTGAGCCCAGTTTAATGAAGCCCATGTGCTCGTCAATGTAGCACTCCTCGCCCTCCTTGGCATAGGTGACGATACGGCGGGCCATGGCACCGGCTATCTGGCGTACCAGAATGTCCTCGCCGTCAGGTGTGGTAATCATGACGTCGGCATGTTCGTTCTCCTCGCTGGCCTTAGGCAGCCAAGCCTTGTGGTAGTTGCCGTTCTGGTGGTGTACGAACTTGACCTTTCCGTCTACGGGGAACCAGTTGGCGTGGACGTTCAGCGGACTCATGAAGATGCTGATCATCAGGCGCTTGTCGTGGAAATACTCGTATTCCTCGGCTTCTTCCAACACGACAATCTTGCCATCGGCAGGAGCAACCACCAACTTGTCTGTGTCGCCGTTGAAATAGCGGATAGGACAGCGGTAGAAGTTCAGCATGGACAGCCATACGAAGGCTCCGATGCAACAAGTGACAGGCATGACGAAATGGCATGCCAATGGGTGAATGGCTCCCAAAACATACCACAACAGCAGATTGACGGCAAGGATGATAAGGCCGCCATACAGCAGTTCGCTAGTGCCTTCACGGTGTATTCTTATTTTCTTTAGTTTCTTGATTCTTTCTCCCATGAGAAGTTTTGGCAATTTATTCTTACAACGTGCAAAGGTACATAATAATTATGAATTTCAGATTAATAATTATGAATTTTTTTGGTAAATTCGCCTTTTCGTTGTAACTTTGAGCCTCAAAAAGCGAAAAATGGAAGATTTCATACATCTGCATGTCCATACTTATTACTCCATTCTGGATGGTCAGTCGAGTATCAAACGGCTGGTAGACAAGGCCATCGGGAATGGTATGCGTGGTATGGCTATTACCGATCATGGCGATATGTTCGGTATCAAGGAATTTCATGACTATGTCGGAGGCATCAACAAGGGACGCAAGAAAGAGGGCCTGCCGCCTTTTGTACCCATCTTCGGCTGCGAAATGTATGTGTCGCGTTATGGCAGCAAATTGTTGAAGGACGACAAGCGGTATCAGGGCGGTTACCACCTCATTGTGCTGGCCAAGAACTATAAAGGCTACAAGAACCTCATCAAGCTGGTCAGCCGTTCGTGGGTGGATGGCTTCTATATGCGCCCCCGTACCGACCGCGAAGACCTGGAGAAATACCACGAGGGGCTCATTGTTTGTTCGGCATGTATCGCCGGCGAGGTGCCCAAGAAAATCCTGAACGGTGACATCGCCGGTGCCCGTGAGGCCATTGAGTGGTATCACCGGGTGTTTGGCGACGACTACTATCTGGAGCTTCAGCGCCATGAGGTGAAAGACCCGTCCATCCGTGCTAACCGCGAGACCTTCCCTTTGCAGCAAAAGGCTAACAAGGTGCTCATAGAACTGGCTCATGAGTACGGCATCAAGCTGGTGTGCTCGAACGATGCCCACTTTGTGGACCAGGAGAACGCTGAGGCCCATGACCACCTGCTGTGTCTGGCCACCTCGAAGGACTTGGACGATCCCACCCGTATGCTCTATTCCAAGCAAGAGTGGTTCAAGACCCGTGAAGAGATGAACGAGGTGTTCAGCGATGTCCCGGAGGCTTTGGCGAACACCTGTGAGATACTGGACAAGATAGAGATATATAGCATTGACCACGACCCCATCATGCCTTTCTTCCCCATTCCCGAGTCGTTCGGTACGGAAGAAGAGTGGCGCCGGAAGTTCACGGAGGAACAGCTGTTCCAGGAGTTTACCAGTGACGAGAATGGCGAGAACCAGCTCCCGCAAGAGGAGGGCGAGAAGAAAATCAAGAAACTGGGCGGCTATGACAAGCTGTACCGCATCAAGTTCGAGGCTGACTATTTGGCAGAACTGGCCTATGCGGGAGCCAAGAAACGCTATGGTGACCCCATTCCCAAGGATGTCGAAGACCGTGTGCGCTTTGAGCTGCACATCATGAAGACGATGGGTTTCCC
>DEWO01000039.1:16176-17105 GCA_002363695.1 Prevotella sp. UBA3208 | reverse complement strand
AAGATAGTCCGCTACTCGTTTAAGATATGTTCATCATTTACAACATTATTCCCTCGCTGCTGTGCTTCAGGCCGGATGTGGAGATTATCTATTGTCTGCTGAGCCTGCTGCTGATTCTCATCCCCATCAAGCAGCTGACGGGCTACAGCTACCCCAGCGTCATCTGGCGCGTCTTCGTGGCCCTCATCCCATTTTGCTTTTTGCTCCTGCTTCTATTCGTTGTCGCAGGGGTTGCATTATACCTTTATTATTATGCCAAATATGGTGTCTTGTGACTTGAAAAAGCCAAATATATTTGGCATTGCGCTCGACTTTTCGTAACTTTTCCAATAGAGATTGGAGAAGTTACGACGTCTCGGCAATAAAAATAAATGTGATTTATTTTGTATTGCGCTCGACTTTTCGTAACTTTGCACGCAAATTTGTAAATCCGTAAATAGAAAATCCGTAAATAGAAAATAACAATGATGACAGCTAACGAGATTCGCGACTCGTTCAAGAAGTTTTTCGAGTCGAACGGGCACGCCATCGTGCCCTCTGCACCGATGGTAATCAAGGACGACCCCACGCTGATGTTCACCAACGCGGGCATGAACCAGTGGAAAGACATCATCTTAGGCACCCGTGACCCTGAGCCACGCCGCCGTGCTGACACGCAGAAGTGCCTGCGCGTCAGTGGTAAGCACAACGACCTGGAAGAGGTGGGACACGACACGTACCACCACACCATGTTCGAGATGCTGGGCAACTGGTCGTTCGGCGACTACTTCAAGGAGGGTGCCATAGACATGGCTTGGGAGTATCTGGTAGACGTGCTGAAACTGAATCCCGAGGACCTCTACGTCACCGTATTCGAGGGTTCGCCCGAGGAGAACATCCCCCGCGACGACGAGGCTGCCAGGTTCTGGGCCAAGCACGTGCCCGAGGAC
>DEWO01000039.1:6541-16085 GCA_002363695.1 Prevotella sp. UBA3208 | reverse complement strand
TCTGGGAGATGGGCGACACGGGCCCTTGCGGTCCCTGCTCGGAAATCCACGTCGACTCGCGTACCCCTGAGCAGCGCAAGGCATCAGGCAAGACGGGCCGTGAGCTGGTGAACCAGGACGACCCGCAGGTCATTGAGATATGGAACCTCGTCTTCATGCAGTTCAACCGCAAGGCCGACGGTTCGCTGGAGAAACTCTCGATGAACGTTATCGACACGGGTATGGGCTTCGAGCGCCTGGTACGCATGATGCAGGGCAAGCACTCGAACTACGACACGGACATCTTCCAGCCCATCATCAAGGCCGAGCAGGACATCACAGGGCTGAAGTATACGACCTTCGAGGAAGAGACTGTAAATCCCATTGACAAGCAGCAGGACGACATCAACATCGCCATGCGTGTCTGTGCCGACCACTTGCGTGCCGTATCCTTCTCGATTGCCGACGGCCAGCTGCCCTCGAATGCCAAGGCCGGCTACGTCATCCGCCGCATTCTGCGCCGTGCAGTACGCTATGCCTACACCTTCCTCGGCCAGAAGGACGGTTTCCTCTATAAGCTCGTTCCCACGCTGGTGTACGAGATGGGCGACGCCTTCCCCGAGCTGAAGGCTCAGCAGCAGCTGATTACGAAGGTCATCAAGGAGGAGGAAGAGTCGTTCCTGCGCACACTCGACAAGGGTATCTCGATGATTGACAAAGCCATGAGCGAACTGAAGGCACAGGGCAAGACACAGCTGGACGGCGTGCAGGCCTTCCGTCTGTTCGACACCTATGGATTCCCCCTCGACCTGACAGAGCTGATTTGCCGTGAGAACGGTTTCAGCGTGGACGAGGAGCAGTTCAATGTGGAGATGCAGAAGCAGAAGGAGCGTGCCCGCAATGCCGCTGCTGTCGAGAACAGCGACTGGACAGAGCTGAAGGCTGGCGAACAGCAGTTCGTTGGCTACGACTATACGGAGTACAACTGTCACATCCTGCGCTACCGCAAGGTGACCCAGAAGAAGAACGAGTTCTACGAGCTCGTGCTGGACGCAACACCGTTCTATGGCGAGATGGGTGGACAGGTCGGCGACTGCGGTGTGCTCTGCAACGAGAACGAGACCATTGACATCATCGACACCAAGCGCGAGAACAACCAGAGCGTACACATCGTCAAGCAACTGCCTAAAGACCCGACGGCTGAGTTCATGGCCTGCGTGGATACTGACAAGCGCAATGCCTCGGCAGCCAACCACACGGCTACACACCTGTTGGACTATGCCCTGAAGCAGATCTTAGGCGACCACGTGGAGCAGAAGGGTTCGTTCGTATCGCCAGACACGCTGCGCTTCGACTTCTCGCACTTCGAGAAGGTCAGCGACGAGCAGCTGCGCCAGGTAGAGCGCATGGTCAACGACATGATTCGTCAGGACATCCACATTGACGAACATCGCGACGTGCCCTTCGACGAAGCTAAGAAGCTGGGGGCCATTGCCCTGTTCGGCGAGAAATACGGCGACAAGGTGCGCGTGGTACGCTTCGGACCTTCGTGCGAGTTCTGCGGTGGTATTCATGCCAGCTCGACAGGACGCATCGGCTTCTTCAAGATACTCTCTGAGAGCAGTGTGGCTGCCGGCATCCGCCGTATCGAGGCCACTACAGGTCAGGACTGCGAGGAGCGTCTCTACCAGATGGAGGACATCCTGAAGAACATCAAGTCGTTCTTCAACAACGCCAAGGACCTGCAGGGCGTCATCCAGAAGTATATCGAGGAGCACGACCACATGAAGAAGGAGATAGAAGGATTCCAGGCACAGGCCGTTGAGCGTGCCGCCCAGCGAATGGTCGAGAAGGCCCGCATGGTGAATGGCGTGACCGTCATTGCCAACGTACTGCCTATGTCGCCTGCTGCAGCCAAGGACCTGGCTTTCAAGATTCGTGCTGCCGTCGAGGGTTCGCTGCTCTGCGTCATCGGTTCTCACGACAACCAGAAACCCCAGCTCAGCATCATGATGAGCGACGACATGGTGAGCGACCACGGCCTGAATGCCGGACAGATGGTTCGCGAGGCTGCCAAGCTCATCCAAGGCGGCGGCGGTGGTCAGCCCCACTTCGCCCAAGCCGGCGGTAAGAATGTCGACGGCCTCAGCGCTGCTGTAGACAAGGTCATTGAGTTGGCAAAGCTGTAATAGCCAGAATCATTTCCTACTCATAACAAGATAAGGTCTCCCACTGCGGGAGACCTTTTTTTATCTCAGTGTTCTTTATCCGCAAGCATCATCTTAAATCAGCCAGTAGTGTGCAGGCCGCCACAAAGAAACTGATGGAGTACCACTTTCTTTCTACGGAAGCAGGCGCATACTATATTGACGACCAACTGCTGCGACTTTGGCTGATGTCATAATGTCGAGGATGTGTAATGGGTGAAAAAGAATCGCCCTTATTTGTGGATTTCCGTTTTTTTTGTTACTTTTGCATCAGAAAACCAAAATCATTACGCTTATGTACGATAAAGAACGGGGCTTCTATATTGCCCACTGCGCCAACGGCGCGCTCAGCATTCAAGGTAAGATGGCTAATCGCCACGGACTCATAGCCGGTGCTACGGGTACGGGTAAGACGGTGACACTGCAGGTGATGGCCGAGACTTTCTGTCAGGCTGGTGTACCTTGTTTCATGGCCGACATGAAGGGCGACCTCAGCGGTATCTCACAGGTGGGACGGATGAGTGGCTTCATCGAGAAGCGTATGCCCGAGTTCGGCATTGAGAACCCAGAGTTCCAAGCCTGCCCCGTGCGGTTCTTTGACGTATTCGGCGAACAGGGACACCCCATGCGAGCCACCGTCTCGCAGATGGGGCCGCAGCTGTTGTCACGACTGATGCAGCTCAACGAGACGCAGGACGGTGTGCTAAACATCGTGTTCCGCATTGCCGACGAGCGGGGCGTACTCATCGACGACATCAAGGACCTGCGCTCCATGCTCGACTGGGTGTCGAAACATGCCAAGGAGTACACCACCAAGTACGGCAACATCTCGACGGCTACCGTGGGAGCCATCCAGCGTGCCCTGCTGCAGCTGGAGAACCAGGGTGCCGACAAGTTCTTCGGACTGCCCTCGTTCGACATTCAGGACCTGATGCAGACCGAGGACGGCAAGGGCGTGATGAACGTTTTAGCTGCCGACAAGCTGATGTTGCAGCCCAAGCTCTACTCGACGTTCCTGCTGTGGTTGCTGTCGGAGCTCTACTCTACCCTGCCCGAGGTTGGCGACCTGCCACAGCCAAAGCTGGTGTTCTTCTTCGACGAGGCCCACATGCTGTTTCAAGACACTTCGAAAGCCCTGCTGGACAAGATTGAACAGGTCATCCGACTCATCCGTTCCAAGGGCGTCGGCATCTACTTCATCACCCAGAGTCCCACGGACATTCCTGAGAACATCCTCGGACAGTTGGGCAACCGCGTACAACATGCCCTACGTGCCTATACACCGAAAGACCAGAAGGCCGTCAAGACCGCTGCCGACACCTTCCGTGCCAACCCTGCGTTCAAGACTGACGAAGCCATCATGAACCTTGAGACGGGCGAAGCACTCGTGTCGTTCCTCGACGAGAAGGGCGCTCCCACGATGGTGGAGCGTGCCAAGATACTGTTCCCGTTGTCACAGATTGGTGCCGTCACCGAGGGCCAGCGCTTAGACATCATCAAGCAGAGTCGCATCTATGGTAAATACGATACACCCGTAGAGCGCGAGAGTGCCTTCGAGGTGCTGATGGCTGAAGCCGAACATCAGGCGATTGCCGAAGCTGAAGAAACAGCGGCTGCCGAAGCACCCGAAAAGTCCGCCAAGGCTGAGAAGACCGAGAAGCAGAAGCCCGGCATTATGTCTAAGGTACTGAAGGCCGTCATGACTGCCGTCACATCTACGCTGGCAACCCTCCTCGGCGCCTGGGTCAGCGAGAAGGTGAGCGGCAAGACCACCAAGAGGCGCACCTCCACCAAGGAGCGCGTAGTAAAGAACGCCACCTCGGCCGCTACACGTACCATCACCAAGGAGCTGACCCGCGACATTCTTGGAAATTTGGTAAAATAAACGAACAAAAGCTAAAGAACATGAAGAAAGTATTAATGATGATGTTGTCACTGCTGATGGCATTTCCCGCAGTGGCACAAGACGAGAACAACGAAGACCCCATGCAGGTGCTTGTGGGCAAGCGATTCATCGACGTCCAGCTGAAAGATACCCAAGGTAGTCCACGTAAGCTGAGCGAATATGTAGGCAAGGGCAACTATGTGCTCATCGACTTCTGGGCCTCCTGGTGCCAGTATTGCCGTGAAGAGATGCCGGCGTTGAAGAAGGTCTACAAGAAGTTCCAAGGCAAGGGCTTCGAGGTGATAGGCCTCTCCATCGACGAGAACACTGCCAACTGGAAGGAAGCCATCCAGCAGCTCGGTCTGCCTTGGACGCATCTTGACGACACAAAGGGTTGGAAGTCGAAGGCTATCTCGGCCTACAAGGTTCCCGGCATCCCCGTCAATGTGCTGGTAGACCCCACGGGGCAGATTGTCGCCAGCAACCTCTCAATGGAGGATCTGACGGAGTATCTGAACGAAGCGCTGAAATAAAAAAAGCAAGAGACTCCTATAAAAAGAAAGCATCCGGATTATTCGGATGCTTTTCTTTATTATTCTTGATGTGTCAGAGTTCTGCGTCAGAGCACTGGAAGGTATTACCCCTCGAGATGTCACCAGTCTCCAAACCCAACTTGAACCATTTCATGCGTTGTTTCGACGTACCATGGTTGAAGGACTCAGGAACAGCATAGCCACGAGCTTTGGTCTGCAGATAGTCGTCACCTATCTTCTGGGCACAATTGATAGCCTCCTCAATGTCACCGTCCTCCAGCGAACCAAAGCGTTTGTTGTCGTGATGGGCCCAAACACCGGCATAGAAGTCTGCCAGCAGCTCCAGACGTACAGAGAGTTTGTTGGCCTCAGCCTGACTGAGTTTAGCCATCTGGGCATGTACTTTCTGCAACGTACCCGTCAGGTATTCCACATGGTGACCCACTTCATGGGCTATCACGTAGGCATAGGCAAAGTCGCCGTCAGCACCCAACTGCTTCTTCATCGTAGTGAAGAACGAGAGGTCGATATAGAGTTTCTGGTCGCCTGAGCAGTAGAAGGGTCCCATTGCAGCAGAACCCTGTCCGCAGGCTGTCTGCGTGCCGTCTGTATAAAGTACCATCGTGGGGTTCTGATACTGAGCACCGTTCTGCTTGAAAATCTCCGACCACACATCCTCCGTGCCAGCCAGAATCTGGGTGGAGAACTTAGCCAGAGCCTGCTCTTCCTCCGTAAACTCACGCTGGCCCTCGTTCACCTCGGTATTCGTTCCCGTCAACGAACCCAGTCCACCGTTTTCTGCCACTTGCTGCATCACAGCCTCCAACGGGTTACCACCCGTCAGCCATGCCATCAGCGCCACAATGATAATACCACCGATACCCATACCGGCCTTGGTTCCACCGCTCATACCGCGGCGATCTTCTACGTTCGAGCTTTCGCGTCTTCCGTCTAATTTCATACGTTATTGAGTTTTTAGTTTATAAGTTTCTGTCGGCAAAGGTAACAAAAAATCAGTAAACAATCGAATAAATATAGTTTTTTTCCTGATTCACCACGGTCTGGAAACCTTCTTTACCCTGCAAGACACCCTTCAGGTCATCGCGGATGCCCTCACCACTGAGTTTCAGCACGGCTTCCTTCATAGTCCACAGGCGGATGAACTCGGCAGCTGGGTGCGGAGCCTGCTCTATCTGCCGTACTTCAGCATCGTTCATGGTGTAGCGCACCAACGACTCATGAAACTCACGGATGCTCTCCACGTCGCATCCCACAGGGCGGTCGCTAACCACACACAGGACGGCTTCGCGACAATGACTCAGGTTGAAGTGGATGTCGGGATGTCCGGCAATCATGGGCTTGCCGTGTTCGCCATATTCGAACACAGGTGGTTCCGTGATGCCATACTCCTTTTGCAGCCCCTCACGCAACAGCAGATAGGCTGCCGCACACGTCTTGCGCCCCAGTTCATAACGAAACTGCAGAGCCTGTTCACGGCGCTGTGCTGACAACAAAGGCAGGGAAGCCTCGAAGTCAAAACTCTCCAGATTGTCATTCAAATAGATCATGTTCTGAGGATATCTCTAAGGAGTCGGTAGTCTGGGGAATGCGGCGATTGGGATTCTCCTTGGCGCCCAGTTGCTTCAGTTCATTGGCTTTCTGTACCACACTTTGGCGACCCTCGTTCAGTTTGTTGACGGAGAAGTCGTAGGTCTTGCGCACCTGTTCCAGCTGCTCGCCAACCTTCTGGTAGCGCTGAATAAAGTCACCCAGACGGTCCAGTAGCTGCTCAGCCACGCCAAAAACGCGTTCCTGGTTCTCGGCCTGCTGGTTCTGTACCCAGGCAATATGTATCATGTGCAGGATGCCCAACAGGTTCTGTTCGCCCGTAATAAACACCTTACGTTCAAAAGCTTCGCGCCACAGCGACGGGTCATTGACCAATGCCAACTGCAGCGACGACTCGAAGGGAACAAACATGATGACGAAGTCTACAGCCTCGCGCGGTGCCTTGATATACTTCGAATAGTCCTTGCGTGCCAGCTCGGTGACGTGTGCTCGGACTGACTTGATGTGTTCCTGCAGAGCACGTTCCTTCTCCTCGGGTGTTTCTGCATTGACGTAGCGCTGGTATGCCACCAGCGACACCTTGGAGTCGATGACCACGTCCTGTCCCTGCGGATAGTGCAGGATAACGTCAGGCTGCATCTCGCGCCCGGTATCGTCATTCTTCATCGGACGGCCTTGCTCGTCGCGCAGACGGGCCTGCACCTCATAGTGTATGCCCTCGGTCAGACCTTGGGATGCCAGCAGGTCACCCAGGATGATTTCGCCCATATTGCCACTGACCTTGTTGTCACGACGCAACACGTTAGCCAGTCCCTCGGCCTTCTCACTCATTTCGCGTCCCGTTTCCATCATCAGTCGCAGTTGTTCTTTCAGTGATGCCGTCTGTTCCGTATGGTCCTTGGTATTGTCACTGATAGCCTTGCGCATCTCCGTGATAGCGTCCTTCAGAGGCTGGGTGATGGTCCCCATCTGTTCGCGGTTCTCCTCCTTCAGCCGCTGGGCCTGGGCATCCATCAGCTGCTGAGCCATTACATGCAACTGTTCCTTGGTTGTTTTCAACTGTTCATCAAACTGCTCACGCTGAGCTCGCAACTGGTCTGCAGACTGTTCGCGCTGCAAGCGCAGCTGCTCGGAAAAGCGTTCCTCTGCCTGCTGCTGTTCTACCTTACGTTGTTGGCCCAAGAGGTTCATCTCGGTTTCCTTACGGGCCAACTCAACGGTCATCCGGGCTACCTTGGGACTCATCACAAAATAGAGCACCAGAGCACCCACCGCTATACCTATTAATATATATAAGACTATCATCATCCCTGCAAAGGTAAGCAATTATTCTGAAACTTCCGCATCTTCCGTCTGTGTTTTTGGCCAATTGACCAGATAGAGGCGTTCTGTGGCGCGGGTGAAGGCGGTGTAGAGCCAGTGGATGTAGTCGGGCGTCAGCATGTCGTCAGTCATGTAACCCTGATCCACATACACGTGTGCCCACTGACCGCCCTGAGCCTTGTGACAGGTGGCAGCATAGGCAAACTTCACCTGCAGGGCATTATAGTAACGGTCCTCCTTCATCTTTTTCATCCGGTCCTGCTTCAGGGGTATGTCGGCATAGTCTTCCAGGACCTTGTTAAACAACTGTTCCTGTTGCTCTGCCGTCAGTGCCGGAGCCTCTGAAGTCAACGTGTCAAGCAATACGGTGGCCGTCAACTCGAGGGAGTCATAGTCAGGGAACGTCATGGTGACCTCGGCAAAGCGGAAACCATAGAGTTGCTGAACGTGGCGTACACGACGGACTACGGCACGGTCGCCATTGGCAATGAAAGCCATCGGCTCATGGCCATCAGCCACAGGCTGCTCACTCTTAATCCAATAATAGTTGTTCTTCACTATCATCAGCATGTCACCTGAACAAAGTTCCTCGTCTCGGTCAAGCACGCGATTGCGAATACCCTGATTATAGATGTTGGCCCGTTTGTTAGAACGTGTGATGACCATCGTCTCGTCCATTCCCACCCGCGAGTAGCTGCTGGCCAACTCGTCAATGAGGTCGTTGCCCGTCACCAGACGGATGTCCTGAAAACCGGCAAAGCGGATTTGAGGTAACTCGCAACCACCGTCAGCCATCAGACGTCTGACCGCCGTTGCATTGTAAAGGATACCTGACTCCTGGCTCTGTCGCAGCACCTCGTTCAAGTCACACTCATGGACGTGCAGACCATAGAGCCGTAGCACCTCTGACATCAGTGCCGGACTTTCCACCTCACCGACGGGAGGCAACTGAGCCCGGTCGCCTATCAGAAGCAGCCGGCAGTTCCGTTCGTTATAGACAAACCGAACCAAGTCGTCCAGCAAGCCGTCGCGACTAATCATTGAAGCCTCGTCGACAATAAACAGCGTGTCGTGAGCACTATTGTAATTCAGGTCGAAGCCGCCTTCCAGCGACTTCTGCCGATAAATGCGCCGATGGATGGTATAGGCCGCATGACCTGCATACAGCGAGAACACCTTGGCCGCACGTCCCGTAGGGGCCATGAGCACCATCTGCTGCTTCAACGACAGCATGGCACGGACAATAGCTGCTGCCAACGTGGTTTTTCCCGTTCCTGCCGAGCCACGCATCACCATGACAGCATGTTCCAAACGGTCAGTCATAAAGAGCGCAAAGGTCTCTATGGCCTGCTCCTGCTCTGCTGTCGGCACATGGCCAAAAGCCTCACGAATGCGATATTTTAACTCGTCAGTAATCATATTTAGGTGCAAAGTTAATCATTTTTCCGAAAAAAACATTATCTTTGCAGACGAAATGACAAACATTCAGAAAACCAATATCGTCTTGGCACTGGTCTGCGCCGTTTTGGCGGTGCTGTGTGTACTGAGCATACTTGACAAATGAGCAATCTTCGACTAATTATCCGCATAAGTTCCGGCAGTCTCTCGTTCACGACGACAGGGGCAGGACAGGTAAACTTTGAGCGCTATGCGCTGAAGAGCAGCATCTCAATGGCCGCCAACATGCGCGAGGCACTGCGCAACACGCCCATGCTGGAAGCAGATTACCAGCACGTAGCCGTGATGGTGGACTCGCCCGTGCTGATGATGCCAGCAGACCTATACCGTGAAGACGAGCAAGAGGTACTGTATGGTCACACCTTTACCCGCCAAGAGGGAATGACAGTGGTCAACTATGTGCTGCCCAGTCTCAATGCGGTAGCCTTGTATACCATCCATCGTGACCTGAGACAAGTGCTCACCGAACGTTTCAGCAACGTCAGTCTGACACCTGCCATGGGACCTATCTGGAACCACCTGCACCAGAAAAGCTTCACTGGTTCCCGCCAAAAGCTATACAGTTACTTTCACGACCACCATGTGGAGGT
>DEWO01000039.1:1078-6428 GCA_002363695.1 Prevotella sp. UBA3208 | reverse complement strand
TTGTACTTTCTGCTCTCGGCATGGAAACAGCTTGGGCTGGAACCTCGCGAGGACGAGCTACACCTATGCGGAAACCTGCCTGAACGTGAACAACTGACAGAAGAGGCCCGCCGCTATGTGAAACGGGTCTTTGTTACCAATCCCTCGGGAGAGTTCAACCGTGCTTCGGTCACACAGATAGAGGGTATGCCATACGACTTGATGCTGTTCATTTTGAGAAATTAGGCGATGCGCATTATTACAGGAAAATACAAAGGACGGCATTTCGATATTCCGCGTTCGTTCAAGGCAAGGCCCACAACAGACTTTGCCAAGGAAAACATCTTTAACGTGCTGGTACAATATATCGACTTCGACGGTAGCGAGGCATTGGACCTGTTCTCGGGTACAGGCAGCATCTCGCTGGAGTTGGTATCACGGGGTTGCCAGCGCGTAGTCAGCGTGGAATTAGACCGGGACCACCATCGTTTTATTCAGGATTGTATCAAAAAGCTGAACGACAATACCTGCATTCCTATCAGGGGTGATGTGTTCCGGTTCCTGAAATCATGCCGTCAGCAGTTTGACTTCGTCTTTGCCGATCCACCCTATGCGCTGAAAGAACTGCCTCAGATACCAGACCTGGTTTTCGACAAACAACTATTGAAAGACGACGGAATCTTTGTCTTTGAACACGGCAAAGACTATGATTTCTCACAACATCCGCACTTCATAGAGCACCGTCAGTACGGCAGCGTCAACTTTTCGATTTTCAGAGCAGCGGAGAAAGCAGACGAGTAAGGCTTTCCCATAAGCGCTGCACAAACTTTGGATGCATCCAGGAAGGAATATCATCAAGGGAGGTGCTCTGAGACAGGTCGTCGAGGAACACCTTTTTCAGTCGCAGGGCCGTTCCTTCGTCATAAATAAAGATGTTCGACTCAAAGTTGTTCTCGAAAGAACGGAAGTCAAGATTCGTTGAACCACAAGTGGAGAGTGCATCGTCAACGACCATCAACTTAGAATGTAGGAAGGCAGGCTCATACAGACAGACACGGGCACCAGCCTCACGGAGTTCACGGAGATAGCTGCGTGACGCCCACTCCGTGAATCGCGCATCAGAGTGCCGAGGGCAGAGCAGACAGACATCGATGCCTGTCATTGCTGCCGTTTTCAGGGCAAAGAGCACGGGTTCGTTGGGCAGGAAGTAAGGTGTCTCGATATAGATGTAGCGACGAGCAGCTGTGATAGCACGGACATAGCCCTGCATGATTTCCGGATAAGGGGTGACAGGCCCGCTAATGACAAGCTGCGCCAGACAGTTGTTGGTGGCAGGCTGCGCCCAAGTTGAAAGTTGAGGATAGTAGACGCGGTCGGTGATGAGTGTACGGTCAACGAAATACCAGTCAACAAGGAAAGCCCGTTGTAAAGCGTAGACGACGCCTCCCATCACACGCAGCATCGTGTCGCGCCACTTCGTAGAGACATAGCGTTTGGCAATATTCATACCTCCGACATACCCCACCCGACCATCGATGACTATCAACTTACGGTGGTTGCGGTAGTTGAGTTTCGAAGTGAATGTGGGGAAGTGGACGGGGAGGAATGAATGAATCTCAACCCCTTCTTCGCGCATCCGTTCAAAGAAACTACGCTTGACCTTCCAGCAGCCGACATCGTCGTAGATGACTCGGACACTCACACCCTCACGAGCTTTGTCAATAAGGACATCTGCTACCAAGTTGCCGAAAGCATCGTCCTCGAAGATATACATATCAATGTGAATATGATGGGTGGCAGAAGCGATGTCGTGCAACAACTCTGGCAAGAAAGCATAACCGTCGGTCATGATGTCAACGGTATTGTCCTTGAATGGCAACGAGAGATTCTGGTTGATAAAGAGGTCAACCATCGGCTTATGGGCATCAGGCACACGAAGGTCCTGCTGTTCGACAAAGCCCAACATGGAACGCTTGGACAACTGGTCGAGGGAGCGCTGACTGACTAGCCGTTCACGACGGTGGTTCATGCCGAAGAAGAGATAGAACACAACACCTATCAGAGGCAGGAAGAGGATGATCAGTACCCAAGCCATCGTCTTGGCAGGTTGACGGTTGTCCATCACGACGTGGATAACTGCCAGTGCAATGATGCTCCACAGTAGTGTCATACCTATGATATAAAACAATCCTTGCATCCTCCGTTCTCTTTATATTACTCTAAACGATGACGTCACTACCACGTTGCTTAGCCAGCGCATTACGCAACTCCTGTGTATCCTTGTAGTCGTCCATTAACTGTTTCAACTGTTCCCGATCTATCTGGGAACCCATTGTCTTCAGCTGTCGCTGAATCTCCTTCAGCCGTTGGTTGACAATGTCCATCCGGAAGTCAAGGATGAGATGCTGAATCTTCTGTTGCAGGTCGGCAGTTGTGTATTCTTTTTTAAAACTCTCGCTGAGTTGATGGCGGTCTATACCCAAAGTGGCAGCCAGCTGACTGATTTGCGGGTCAGGATGCTGCATGAAGTAGCGGTCGGCCTGGAACCCCTCATCTGCGGCGTGCTCTACAGCTTCTTGCAAAATGCGGTTATAGAGTTCGTTGGAAAACTGGAGACCATCCTGTCCAAGGTCATAGCCTATATATTGCGCCACATTGAGGTCTATGGTAGAACCGTCTTCTGCTTCCAACCCAGGGAAAATGACCTCATGCCCGTGACGGACAATGCTTTGCACCAACAGACGCTCAACCTCATTGTCAGAAGTGAGAGGTGAGAAATGAGCGTTAAGAGATGTTGCCGGTGATTGTGCTGATTCCGTGGCAGCCTCTAACCTTTCCGCCCTTGCTTCCTGCCGTTCCTGCTCCCTACGCTGCTCCTCACGGTCACCGGCAATATACTTATTGGTCTGGCTGATGAGTGTACGCTCGTCTACATCCAGACGACGGGCACATTCCGTAATATAGGTAGCACGGACTATGGGGTCAGGGATGACACTGACCGAGCGCACTATGCTATTGATGGCCTCGGCACGCTTGATGGGGTCCTTGACATTCTTCAACATCAGCTCGGTCTTGAACTGGATGAAGTCCGTCTGATGGTCTTCAATATACTGCTTGAACTGTTGAGCGGTATGTTTGCGGGCAAACGAGTCCGGGTCGTCACCATCAGGCAGAAGCAGAACCTTGATGTTCATGCCTTCCTGCAACAGCATGTCCGTTCCACGCATGGCGGCATGTATGCCGGCTTCGTCACCGTCATATAGCAGTACGATGTTGGACGTGAAACGACGCAGCAACTTAATCTGATAGACCGAAAGGGCCGTACCCGAGTTGGCTACGACATTCTCTAACCCACACTGGTGCATGGCGATAACATCAGTGTAGCCCTCAACCATATAGACGCAGTCTTCCTTGGCAATGGCCTTCTTGGCCTGATAGATGCCATACAACTCACGCTCTTTGTGATATATCTCCGAGTCGGGCGAGTTGACGTACTTCTGCTGAACACCCTTGGTGGCTGCATCAAGCTTTCGCCCACCAAAGGCCACCACCTTGCCACTGACGTTCAACCACGGGAACATAGCACGTCCTGCAAAGCGATCATAAATACCATGCTCGTTGGTGATACATAGTCCTGTCTTTACCAGAAATTCGTCCTTGAACCCCTTGCGATGGGCTTCGTTGACCAGTGCGTCACGTTTGGTCAGCGAGAAGCCTAACTGGAACTTCTCGATAATGTCGTCGCGGATGCCACGGCTCCGGAAATACTGCTTGCCAATAGCCATACCATCTACATCGCTCTTCAGGATATCATGGAAATACTGACAGGCCCACTCATTGACCACAAACATGGACTCACGCTCGCTTTGTTCACGTTTTTCATCATCCGTTAGTTCACGCTCCTGAATCTCAATATTGTACTTTTTTGCCAGCCAGCGCAAAGCCTCTGGATAAGTAATCTGCTCATGCTTCATCAGGAAGTTGACGGCATTGCCGCCCTCGCCACAGGCAAAGCACTTGCAAATCTGACGGGCAGGTGACACCATGAACGACGGTGTCTTGTCATCGTGGAAGGGACAAAGTCCCTTATAGTTAACCCCCGCCTTGCGCAGGTTAACAAACTCGCCAACGACATCTACGATGTTGACGGCATCCATAATCTTATCGACTGTCGCACGATCAATCATAATTGCCGACAAAGTTACAAAAAGTCGAGCGAAAAGCCAAATTTATTTGAACTTTTCCGAGACGCAGTAACTTCTCCGAAGGAAAAGTTACGAAAAGTTGATAGAAAAACCAAATGAACATTGCACAAAACACAAGGTTTGTGCACAAGAGGACGGTTTTTGTGCATTTTATTTGGCTGTGTGCGCAAAAAAACGTACCTTTGTGCCCGATTTCGAAATTTCAATATTATACATTATTAATAATATGGCTTTAAAGATTGTTGTGCTGGCCAAGCAAGTGCCAGACACCCGTAATGTGGGTAAGGACGCCATGACTGCCGAAGGTACCGTCAACCGCGCTGCCCTACCCGCTATCTTCAATCCAGAAGATTTGAACGCCTTGGAGCAGGCCCTTCGTCTGAAGGAGCAGCATCCAGGCTCTACAGTAGGAATCCTCACGATGGGTCCTCCACGTGCAGGTGAGATTATCCGTCAGGGACTTTATCGTGGTGCCGATACGGGTTGGTTGCTCACCGACCGTCTGTTTGCCGGCGCCGACACATTGGCTACCAGCTATGCGCTGGCTACCGCCATCAAGAAGATTGGCGACGTAGACATCGTTGTAGGCGGCCGTCAGGCCATCGACGGTGATACCGCTCAGGTAGGTCCGCAGGTTGCCCAGAAGCTGGGTCTCAACCAAGTGACATACGCTGAGGAGATTCTGAAGGTGGAGAACGGCAAGGCACTCATCCGTCGTGTCATCGACGGTGGTGTGGAGACCGTTGAGGCTCCGCTACCCGTAGTCATCACCGTCAACGGAAGCGCTGCTCCCTGTCGCCCACAGAACGCCAAGCTGGTCATGAAGTACAAGCGTGCTACCTGTCCGATGGAGCGTCCTGCCGAGGGCACTCCCTACGACTATCTGTACGACGAGCGTCCCGAACTGACGCTGAACCAGTGGTCGGTGGCTGATGTGGATGGTGATGCTAACCAGTGCGGTCTAAGTGGCTCACCCACGAAGGTGAAGGCTATCAAGAACATCGTGTTCCAGGCTAAGGAGTCGAAAACTTTGACGGCTTCTGATGCAGATATTGAGGGAATGATCAAAGAATTGTTGGACGAAAAGATTATTGGATAAGAGATATGAATAATGTATTTGTTTATGTTGAGATAGAAGGTACACAGGTACAGGAAGTATCTCAGGA
>DEWO01000039.1:284-1015 GCA_002363695.1 Prevotella sp. UBA3208 | reverse complement strand
CAAGGGTCGCAAGCTCGCCAATGAATTGGGTGTTGAGCTCCACGCCGTTGTTGCCGGTACAGGCATCAAGGGTAAGGTAGAGGATCAGATTCTGCCATACGGTGTCGACAAACTGTTTGTTTTCGACGCTAAGGACTTGTTCCCTTACACCTCTGCTCCCCACACCGACATCCTGGTGAACCTCTTCAAAGAGGAGCAGCCACAGATCTGTCTGATGGGTGCCACAGTGATTGGTCGCGACCTCGGTCCTCGTGTGTCTTCATCACTGACCTCTGGTCTGACTGCCGACTGCACGGAACTGGAGATTGGCAACTTCGAGGACAAGAAGAATAATAAGGTTTACGAGAACCTGCTCTATCAGATTCGTCCCGCCTTCGGTGGTAACATCGTGGCAACGATTGTGAATCCTGAACACCGTCCCCAGATGGCTACCGTCCGCTCGGGTGTGATGCAGAAGGCTATCTATGAGGGTGACTGCAAGAAGGAGGTTGTATATCCTGAGGTCAGCAAGTATGTAAGCCCCGAGGCTTTCGTTGTGAAGGTACTCGACCACCACGTGGAGGCTGCCAAACACAACCTGAAGGGCGCTCCCATCGTCGTGGCCGGTGGTTACGGCATGGGTTCAAAGGAGAACTTCGACATGCTGTTCCAGTTGGCTAAGGTGCTTCATGGTGAGGTTGGTGGAAGCCGTGCTGCCGTGGATGCTGGCTGGCTCGACCACGACCGTCAGA
>DEWO01000039.1:0-180 GCA_002363695.1 Prevotella sp. UBA3208 | reverse complement strand
GTATCTCTGGACAGATTCAGCACATTGCCGGTATGCAGGACTCGGGTATCATCATCTCTGTAAACAGCGATCCCGATGCGCCAATCAACCGCATTGCCGACTACGTCATCACAGGCACCGTCGAGGAAGTCGTTCCCAAGCTCATTAAGTATTACAAGCAAAATTCGAAATAACAATGGC
>DEWO01000069.1:17290-22883 GCA_002363695.1 Prevotella sp. UBA3208 | reverse complement strand
GGCTTCGCAATGGCTGCATCTCGGAAAAACTCAAATAAATTTGGTTTTTCACTCGATTTGCACTATCTTTGCACACAGAAACGTAAAACAATACAATTATGCCGCAACTTTTCACCCTCTTCGGACTCCGATTCATGTTCTACTCCAATGACCAAAAGTAATGGCAATGATGGAAGTAACGAAAATCTGGCTTACGCCAACCGAGATTTGGGTGTAGACCGCCGATGGCCGAAAGGCCTGCGAGCGCTTTGACGACTACACAGCACTCCGCAATGCTACACCCGCCGAACGCGAGCAATATACGCTCTCGCCATACGGCATCCATTGGGAGCATCTGGACGAAGACTTTTGTTACGAAGGCTTCTTCCACCATAAGACCGCAAGATAGCAAGTTCTGAAACATCCCCCCCCGCATCCCCACCGAGAATTTTTATCCGCCGAGACTGCCGCAGCGCAGCCCCAGCGGAATAATATCTCGGCGAATCCTTGGATATTTGGGGAAATAGTCGTAACTTTGCAGCGGTAGAAACGTTTAAGCAAGGAAAGATATGGCAACAATCGTATTACAAGTGGAGGACGAGAGCCTCGTGGCGAAAGTGAAACAGGCCTGCAAGATGCTGATGGGCGTAACATCGGTGAAGGTGCAGAAAACCTCACAGAGAGTTGATGACATCACCAAGACGGCCGACTACAAGGCTGCTATGGATGACGTCAAGCACGGTCGGGTGACCGAATATGACTCTGTAGAGGATTTGTTCGAGAAGCTTGGCGTAGCTCTATGAAGTACAGAATCAAGACTACCAACCGGTTCGACAAGCAGTTGAAGCGTTGCGAGAAGCGAGGCTATGACATGCATCTCATCTTTAATGCAATGCGCCTGCTTGCCCAGAATGGCTCGCTCCCCAAGGAATATCTGCCCCATCCGCTGAAAGGCGACCGTAAGGGGCAGTGGGAATGCCACATCCAGCCGAGCTGGCTGATGACCTGGGAGCAGCACGACCGTGAACTGACGCTGCTATTCCTTGAGACGGGAACCCACGCCGACCTGTTCGGCTGGTGATCGCTCCCCAGTAAATTCCCACCGAGAATTTTTATCCGCCGAGACTGCCGCGGCGCAGCCCCGGCGGAATTCGTTTTGTGATAGTGAGCCGAGGGCACGGCGGCTCAATTACGGAGGAGTAAACGACTTTCCGCCTCTCCGGGAGGGGGAGGTGGAAAGTCGTCGTCCATGGGAGGACCGTCGGGGGGCGGGCCTGGGGGAAAGTCGTCGTCGAAGTAGCGGTCTTCGGCGCCCTCGTGCCAGAACTCCAGCCATGGATGGAACTGGGGCACTGGCCTGAGGTGGAAGGTGGTCAGTCACCACCCTCCGGGGCCTCCGCCGGGCATTCCGCCACCGCCCATTCCACCCATTCCGCCCGTATAGGACGAGAGCGTGACGGTGCTGCCTCCGCTGACCGTGGCTCCTATGTTGCCTAAGCCTCCGAAGTAGGATGTGCCGCCCGTTACGGTGACTCCTGACTGCAGGGTAGGCGTGGAGGGGGTTGAGATGATCAGGCCGTTGCCGCCGCTGGAGGGAGTCTTGAAGGCGAAGGTGGTGCTGTCGTACTTCAGGGCATACCAGGTGTTGGCACTCCATGAGCTCTGATAGCAAGCTTGGCTGAGTTGCGCACCGTTTTCCAGTCCGCCCACGGCAACCAGCGTTCCTCCCTGTATGTAGAGCTTGTAGCCGCCCTCGGTATTGGCATCGATGGCTACCTCAGGAGAGCCGGAACTGCTGGCGAAGACGAAGCCGCCCTTGATGTAGCAGTTGCCGTTGGCATCGATGCCGTCGTTGTGCTGACCCAGTGCGAAGACGTAGCCGCCGGTGATGTTCATGTGACTCTTCGAGTTGATGGCGTCGTCGTAGGCATAGCTGGCTACCTCGCCGCCGCTGATGGTCAGGGTGCTCTTGGTCTCGATGCCCTCGCCGTTGGTACCGCTGGTGCGTACCCAGATGCGGCCTCCGGCAATGTCCAGGTCGCCGTCAACCTTGATACCCTTGGGCGAAGCTGTGTCGTTGTTGCTCTTGAACTGGCTGCCCGTGGTGACGATGTAGGTGCTGCCGCCGTTGAAGTAGCCTTCCATGTCGACATTGATGCCCTTGCCGCCGCTGCCGGTGCTCATGAGCCACAGTTCGCCACCGTTGATGGTGAACACCGAGTCGGTCTTCAGACAGGCTGCCCCCTTGGCCTCCAGGTCTTCGGTGTCCCAAGCGCCGTCACCCGTGGTGATGACGGTGGTACGTCCGCCGTTGACGGTGATGTCCGACTCGCAGTTGATGCCCTTGGCAGCAGCAGCCGATACTTCGACATTCAGGATGCCGCCGTTGATGAACACGCCGTCGTTGGCCTTGATGCCGTGGTTGGCAGTAGACTTGGCGTAGATGTTGTTGCCCGTGTTGAAGATGATGTAGTCGGCCGAGTGGATGCCGTTGTTGTAGTTGCCGTAGACCTCCAGTGCTCCCTTGCCGTTGAACAACAGCTTGCCCTTGCAGTAGAGGGCGCCTTTATGGTCGTTCTTCGAGCTGGTGCCGTCAGTCAGCTTGTTGGTGGTGCCGTCGGCCAGCATGACGAAGGCACGCTTCTTGCTGAGCAGGTTCAGGGCGGCGCTGTCAGGGTTGGTGATGTCCACACCGTTCAGTATCACCTCGTACTTCTTCTCGCCCAGAATGGTCAGCGACCCGTTGCTGGTGGTGCCGGTGACGTAGTAGCAGATGCCTTTCTCCGAGCCGTGGTCGGCAGTGACGTGTCCGCCGTTGACGGTAATGGTCACGCCGTTCTCCGTCTTGGCTGTCGGGTTGGTCAGGTCAATGGCCACCTGGGTGGCGAAACTGTTGTTGGCCAGGTTGTCTTCCTCTTCGGGGTAGTAGGCGGAGGCAGTTCCGCTGGTGGGCTCGGCCGTTGTCTTGTCTATTTTCACTGCGAAGGTGGTCAGGTCGCCAGTGGCGGTACTGCCACTGCCGGAGGCACCGCCGCTGGTGTTCCCACCGCCACTGGTGTTGTTGGTGGGCTGGGTGTTCCTGTTGGTGTAACTGTCCAGCGGGTCGTCGCTGGAACATGCTGTGTTGAGCCACGTGAGGGCTGCCAGCATGGAGAGAATCATTGTCTTTTTCATATCCTTTGTCTTTTTTTGAGTTAATATTATCTTTTCTGCTGACAAAGGTAGACAAAAAGAGCCGGCTCGCGAAATATATTCAGCGAACCGGCCGTTTCATTCAACGAAAAAGCAATTATCCTTTATTCTTTTCTCTTTTTATTACAGTCCGAGCTTGCTCTTGGCAGATGCTGCGGCGTTGTCGATGGCCTCGTTAGCCTTCTGCTTGGCAGCCTCCTTAGCCTCGTTAGCCTTCTCCTCAGCAGCCTCCTTAGCCTCGTTAGCCTTCTGGTTGGCAGCGTCAACGGCAGCGTCCTTCGCCTCGGTAGCAGCGTCGCCAACCTGCTCCAGCAGACCGTTCACCACGTTAGCGGGCTCGATGTCGGTCACAGCGCTCAAGGCTGCAGCTACGGCAGCATTGTCGCCTACCAGTGCCTTCACCTTGTCAGCGTTCTCCTTCAGGAAGGTCTGCACCTTCACCACATACTCCTTGGCCACCTCAGGATTGTTCTTGACAATCTCGGCAATCTTGGCCTTGATGCCTTCCAGTGTAGCCTGCAGCTTAGAAGCGTCGTTAGCCTCCAGGTCGGCGCTCAGGGCGTCGATGGTCTCCTGGGCAGCTCCCTGTGCAATAGAGTCAACGATAGCTACAGAGTCCACAGCCGCAGTCTCAGCATCAGCCTGCTGAGTCTTGTTACCGCACGATGTGAATCCGATGGCAGCCACAGCCATCACTGCTAAAAGAATCTTCTTCATAGTTTCTCTTTCTCCTTTAATTATTAATAAAACATGTTTAGTTGTGGTTCGTAAACCGTCGGCAAAGGTAAGGTATTTTTCGTTACGTTATACCTTTCTTTTTAACTTTTTAACGTTAATTCCACCGGGCAGTGGTCGCTGCCCAGAATGTCGGTATGGATTTTGGCATCCTCTATCTGTGACTTGAGCCGATTGGAGGTGACGAAGTAGTCGATGCGCCATCCGGCATTCTTCTGGCGGGCCTGGAAGCGGTACGACCACCAGGAGTAGGTCACCTGTTCGGGATAGAGCGTGCGGAAGGTGTCAATGAAACCACTATTTAGTAAGGTGGTGAACTGCTCACGCTCCTGGTCGGTGAAACCGGCGTTCTGGCGATTGGTCTTGGGATTCTTCAGGTCTATCTCCTCGTGGGCGACGTTCAGGTCGCCGCACAGGATGACGGGTTTCTTGGCATCGAGTCTCGTCAGGTAGTTGCGGAAGTCGGCCTCCCACTGCATACGGTAGTCCAGTCGCTTCAGCCCGTCCTGCGAGTTGGGCGTGTAGCAGGTGACCAGATAGAAGTCGTCCATCTCCAGCGTGATGACGCGTCCCTCGTGGTCGTGCTGGTCGATGCCGATGCCGTAAGTCACGTTGAGGGGTGTATGACGCGTGAAGATGGCTGTGCCGGAGTAGCCTTTCTTGTCGGCGTAGTTCCAGTACGACTGGTAGCCGTCAAACTGCAGGTCCAGCTGTCCGGCCTGCATCTTGGTCTCCTGCAGACAGAAGAAGTCTGCGTCCAGCTGCCTGAATGTCTCGCTGAATCCTTTACCTTCACAGGCTCTGAGCCCGTTGACGTTCCAACTGATAAATTTCATAGTGTCTATTGTTTCTTATGCTTGTTGCTCTTGACTTTTTTGACTTCGGCATCGGTCAGCACGGTAATGCGGCGGTTGGTGGGGTCGCGCATAACGTCGTTGACGATGTCCGTCACCTGCTGCTTAAGTTCGGCAATGAACTGGGCTGGGTCGTAGGTCTTGTGCTCTATGTCGCGCAGCTTCTTCTCCCAGATGCCGGTCAGTTCACAACTCTTGAGCAGTTCCTCGTGAATGAGGTCGATGAGCTCAATGCCGGTAGGGGTTGCCACGAGGCGCTTGCGGTCGCGCTTGATGTAGTGGCGCTTGAACAGGGTTTCGATGATGCCGGCACGACTCGACGGACGACCAATGCCGTTCTCCTTCATGGCAGCACGCAGGGTCTCGTCCTCGACGAACTTGCCCGCCGTCTCCATGGCCCGCAGCAGTGAGGCTTCATTATAATAAGGTGGAGGGGTGGTCATCTTCTCTGTCAGGGTAGGGGTGTGCTCGCCGCTCTCGCCCTTGACGAAGGTGGGCAGTGTGCGCTCTTCGTCCGTCTTCTCGGAGGACTCTGAGTTTTCGGAAGCCTCGGAGTTATCTGGGTTTTCTGATTTTTTGCCTCTGACTACGCGCCAGCCTGGGTCGAGAATCTCCTTTCCCGTCACCTTGAACTCTACCGTGTCCTCTTCGCTCTTGACTTCTCCCAGCACCGTAGTGGTCGAGAACTTACAGTCGGGCAGGAAGACGCCAATGAAACGGCGTGCCACCAGGTCGAAGACGTTGCGCTCGGCATCGCTCAGGTTCTGGGGTATCACACCGGTGGGAATGATGGCGTGGTGGTCGGTCACCTTTGAGGTGTCGAAGACGCGCTT
>DEWO01000069.1:3158-17112 GCA_002363695.1 Prevotella sp. UBA3208 | reverse complement strand
GACAGGTATTGCGTGTCGACACGGGGATAGGTGGTGTACTTGCGTTCGTAGAGTGCCTGAATGAGGTTCAGCGTCATCTCGGCTGAGTAGCCGAACTTGCGGTTGCAGTCCACCTGCAGCGAGGTCAGGTCGTAGAGCTGAGGCGGCTGTTCCTTGCCTTCCTTCTTCTCCACCTTGGTGACGGTAAACGGCTTGCCTTCAATGGTGCTGAAGGCTTTCTCGCCCTCCTCCTTCGAGGTGAACTTGCCCTTAGTGGCCGTAAACGTGGTGTCGCGATAGACGGTGGCCAGCACCCAGTAGGGCTCGGGCTTGAAGTTGTCTATTTCTTTCTGGCGATTGACGATAAGTGCCAGGGTAGGGGTCTGCACACGGCCGATGGAGAGCACCTGACGGTTCTGTCCGTACTTCAGCGTATAGAGGCGCGTACAGTTCATGCCCAGCAGCCAGTCGCCGATGGCACGGCTCAGCCCGGCTAAGTATAGTGGCTGGTAGTCGGCTTGGTCTTTCAGGTTCTGGAAACCCTCACGGATGGCCTCGTCCGTCATGCTCGATATCCACAGACGACTGACGGGACACTTGGCCTGGGCCTTCTGCATGACCCAGCGCTGGATGAGCTCACCCTCCTGGCCGGCGTCGCCGCAGTTGACTATGCGCTCGGCCTGCTGCATCAGCCGCTCGATGATGGAGAACTGCTTCCTGATGCCTTGGTCGTCAATGAGCTTGATGCCGAAGCGCTCGGGTATCATGGGCAGTGACGTCAGGCTCCACGACTTCCACATCGGGGTGTAGTCGTGGGGCTCCTTCAGCGTGCACAGGTGACCAAAGGTCCACGTCACCTGAAAACCGTTGCCTTCCATATATCCTTCGTGCGACGACGTTGCTCCGATAATACGCGCAATATCACGCGCCACACTGGGTTTCTCAGCGATACATACTATCATACGGACGGCAAAATTACGAAAAAACGAGAGAAATACAAAAGGAAAGTTAACTTTTCTTTTTATTTCCGAGTGCAAGTAAGTTCTCCGAAGGAAACTTTCTTCAATAAGCGTGGTCGCTCTGAATCTCCTCTTTGTCGAGCTTTTTCTGGTCAATGGCGCGCCAGGCGTAGACAATATAGGCCAGCACGAAGGGTACAAGCAGCGACACGTAGAACATGGTGCGCAGGGTGAACTCACTCGAACTGGAGTTGGCCATGGTCAGCGACGACTGCAGGTCGGCAGTGGAGGGATAGTAGGCTGTGTGGTTCCAGGCAGAGCAGAGCAGCAGGGCCAGAACGGTCAGCACGGTACCGATGCCGGCGGGCCAGATGCCGCTGTTGTAGTCCTTGGACCAGACGGTCTTGCCAATGCCGAAGAGCACCAGCACGACACCTATTAATAATATAATGGTGAGATACCACATGTCCAGCAGGTTGTGCAGATACTTGTAAGGCTCCATGAAGATGATGCCCTCGTCGGTGTAGGCAAAGCCGTCTTTTAATAATAGGTGTACCAGATAGGCAACGAACAGGATGACGAAGGGTACGGCATTGCCCAGCAGGCGAACGCTGCCGCGAGAACGGATGTCCTCGTCGTTGACATTGTTCATTACATAAAGGATGCCCAGCACACGGGCCAGGAACATGACGGCCAGTCCGAAGACGAGTACCCAGGGGTTGAGCAGGGCGTCGAGTCCGTGGGAAGCGTTGGCCCAACGGGAGATGATGGGCGTAACGGCTCCTGTGTCAACCAGATTCTCCTTGGCAATGATGAAGTTAGAGCCCTCGAAGAACGTAGCCACGGCACCGCCCAAGAGCAACGGACCCAGCAGTCCGTTGAGGATGAGACCCCACTGGAACGTCTTCGGACCCAGGAAGTTGCCGAGCTTGTTCTGGAACTCGTAGCTGACAGCCTGAACGACGAAGGTGAAGAGGATGATCATCCACAGCCAGTAGGCTCCGCCAAACGAGGTGGAGTAGAAGAGGGGATAGGAGGCGAAGAAGGCTCCACCGAAGGTGACCAGTGTAGTGAAAGTGAACTCCCACTTACGGCCGGTAGAGTTCAGCACCAGCCGCTTGCCCTCTTCGGTCCAGCCGAGGGAACGGATGCATGAATTAGCCCCCTGCACAAAGAGCAGGAATACCAGCAGTGCTCCTAACAGTGCCACGACGAAGCACCAGTAATGTTGCAAGAATTCGTATGTCATAATTTTCAACTTTCAATTTTCAACTTTCAACTTGCTTAGAATACTCCGGGCCACGCTTGATTTGCTTCAGCAGGATGCTGATTTCGACAGCCAGCATCAGCGTGAAGAGGAACAGGAAGAGGAAGAACGTCAGGGCTACCGAGCCACTGTTGATGTCGCTGACGGCGACCCAGGTAGGCAGCATGTCCTGAATGGTCCAGGGCTGACGGCCGAACTCTGCCACGAGCCAGCCGCTCTCAGAAGCGATATAGGCCAGTGGCACCAGTGCAATGGCTGTCCAGTAGTGCCATGCAGGCAGTCCCGTGATGTCGTGCGTGTCGGCATGGGTCTCCGGCAACAAGCCGATGGTCGCCAGCAGACGGCGCACGATGACGGACAGGTAGGGAATGCGGAACGACAGGATGGCCATGATGGCGAAGTAGAGGATGAACAGACAGCCCAGTCCTACCATGACACGGAAGGCCCAGAAGTTGACGGGCACATAGGGAACGATGTCCTTCTTGTCCTTCACATAGCCGTAGCCGAAGTAGGGCATGTTCTCTTTGATAATGGACAACTGGGCATTGACAACAGACTCGCTGGCACCTTCCTGCTTGGCCTTGCGGTAGGCTGCCAGGGCAGTGATGGCCTGTTGGCCGCGGGCAATCTTCTCGTCAACGGACGGTTCGCGAGTGCCGTCAGGACGGGTATATCCGTTCAGAATGTCATTGATACCAGGTACGAAGCCGTGTGGGTCGTTGGTTGCCATGATGCTGAGTGCGTAGGGCATGTCTATCTTCAGCGGGGCAGACTCCAGATTCTCGTAGTCGGGCTGGCACAGCGGATTCACCCATGCCACAGCGGTCAGTCCCTGATCGGTACCTCCATTGTACAGCGCCTCCATGGCAGCGAGTTTCATGGGTTGGTACTTGGCAACCTGCTGGCCACTGATGTGACCTGTAAAGGCTGCACCGAGGGTAGCGATGAGGCCGACAATGGCGGCAATCTTGATGCTCTCCTTGGCCAGACGCACCTCGCGGCGCTTCATGAGATACCAGCACGAGACGGCCATCACGAAGACGGCTCCGATAATCCAGGCTGAGATGACGGTATGGCAGAACTTGCCGATGGCAAACGGCGACAAGGCCACCGCAAAGAAGTCAACCATCTCGTTGCGCATGGTGTCGGGGTTGAACTCGCAGCCTACGGGATACTGCATCCACGCATTGGCCACCAGAATCCACCATGCCGAGATGGTGGCTCCGAGACCTGTCAGCCATGTGGAGGCCAGGTGGAACCCGGGAGAGACCTTCTTCCAACCGAAATACATGACGGCAACGAAGGTAGACTCCATGAAGAAGGCTACGATACCCTCGATGGCCAGCGGGGCCCCGAAGATGTCGCCAACGAACCAGGAGTAGTTCGACCAGTTGGTGCCGAACTCGAACTCCAGGATGATGCCTGTGGCTACACCCATGGCGAAGTTGATGCCGAAGAGGCGCTGCCAGAACATGGCTGTGTCGCGCCAGAAGGTGTCACGCTTGCGGTACCACAGGGTTTCGCAGATGCCCATGATGACCGCCAGACCCAGTGTCAGCGGAACGAACAGCCAGTGATAGATTGCCGTGAGCGCAAATTGTGCCCTGGCCCAATTGATGGAGCCGGCGTCGATGTTTAGGAATAAGTCAGTCATAATATTTAGGTCTTTTAGTTATTTATTTTTTACCTTTTCAGCATCTCCGTCGCAACGTAGTCAGACTCGTGCCCTTCCTCAGCGTGCTGCTTCAGGAAGTTGGGAAAGAAGAAGACTTTCAGAATGGCAAACATAATGAACAACTTGATCAGTATGATGGCCCACAGCGTCTTGCCCAGACGCATTGAACGGAAACCGTCAGCATAGAGGTCATAGACTCGATACAGAAAACTCTGCTTGTCCATAGGCTCAAAGGGGATTTTTAGTCGTTGTCAAAATCAGGCAGGCTTGCTTCAATCGTGTCAGGTTGCTCTTCGGTAGTACGTTGGCAGATGTCTGCCCATTGGCGGTTGCTGCCGAGCCCGAACCAGTTGGAGTGGAATTGTTCTCCCTGAACGGACAGTACGCGGATGGCAAATGAGTAGTTCGTGTCGTAGCGTAGGTTCTGGATGAGCGTGTCTGCCTTCTCCGGACTTACAACGAAACGGTCGATAATGTTTTCAGGTATCATCCACTTGGTCTCGTCGGTAGACACACTGTCGCGGATGGCATACATAATCTCGTAGCCCGCACATCCCTTGACACCAAACCAGTGGAGATAGATACTGTTGCCCTGAACATGTACCTCCAGAGAGTCTGTCGGGTAGAATCTGCCCGTTATCTCGCCTATGCGGAACACCGTTGCAGGCTCCTTGTTGGCATCAGCGTCGTCATCACCACAGGCAATGAACAGAGAAACTGCCAACAGGGGCATGAATAGCAGAAGTAAACGGCGATATATCGACCTCATGGGTGTATGGTTCTTAGTGTTAAAATTCAAAATCGGGTGTAAAGGTACGAAAAACTTTTGTAACCTCCAAATTTTTAGACAAAAAAATAGGAGCAGACCGTCTGCTCCTATTTATAGTTATGTTCGGGGTTTTGATTACTTCATAAACTTAAACTCTGCTTAACTCGCTGTTTGATTTTTTCTATAAGTAGTCTTGTCGGTTCAATAAATGGACTAAGTTTTTCTCTGTCAGCTTCGAAAAAACAGTTATAGTCAGCATTGTCGCGCATAATTACTAAATCAGAAAGGAGGGAACCGTCTTTTCGTTCGAAAATGCCAGTTCGCACATAATGTTCGCCGAACATTGCTAATACGCCCCGGTGGCTTTTAACATTGTAACCATCACAAATAAGTAGTGAGGACATAGCATGAAATAGTGCATAATAAAGACGGTTCGCAGCAGCCTCCCATTTGCCTTCCCGAGCACAAAACTCCATATCGTCAAATGTCTTTTGTGCTTTCTCCAGTTCTCTCTTGACTATGATGCGTCGCTCACTCTCGCTTAAACTCATAATAGCACTTTTTTGTCCTCTTCTACATTATAAAAGAACATAGAACGAGGTCCGTTGAACCATTCTTCTTTTGTATAAGTATGGGGGCGAATGTCTTCACCAATACTCCATCCCATTTCTACGAATGGATAGGAATATTTGTCAAAGTCTTCATGTTCAAGTCGGGGCTTGTCAAGAAGAACAAGTAAATCCCAATCTGAGTCCTCATGATAGTCTCCACGTGCGCGTGAACCATAAAGGTATAGCGTACTGCCTTTAGGCAAAACGCGGTGCGCCACTTGCTTAATGTTGTCTATAACCAGAGTTCTCTCCATTGTTTAAAAATCTTTCCTGCTGCAAAGATAGTGTTTTTTCTGATAACTTCCAAACTTTGGGCAAAAAAATAGGAGCAGACTGCCTGCTCCTATTATAATATAATAAGGTGAGTGATTACTTCTGAATCATCTTCTTGCCATTCTGAATCACTACACCCTTGAAGCTCTTGTCAACCTTCTGACCAGCGAGGTTGTAGGCAGGAGCATTCACGTCGATGGTCTCAGACTTCACGGTCTGGATGCCAGAAGGAGTTACACCAGGAGTATAAGCAACCTTAACAGCAAAAAGTCCGCTCTCGCCTGCATTTACTTGATTTTCGCCTTCTCCACTAATACGATGAATCTTGTGTTCGCCCTTAGCTACACCTTGGATGGTATAGATGATGCAGCCAGAGTCCTCAGTACCACTTGCACGCTCATACTTCACATCGTCAAAAAACAAGCCTTTGTCGCCCCATGCAGACTGTACGATGGTAACAGTAGCAACCTCAGTAGAAGTCCAGTGAACCAAAGTACTACCTTCCATCTTCAAACCAGAAGCGAATGTAGTGCCATTCCATGAACCATCAGTGAACTTGCTGTTGAAGTTGTGCTTGTTGTCAGCTGTACCGAAATCGAAGTAGCCAGCAACTGTCTGATCGTCAGATCCATTGAAGGTTACAATGAATTCTGTGGCATCAGTGTTACCACCTCCCTGTGCATTGGTATTGGCTGCGTCAATCTTCTCCTTTGCTGCAGCTGTAGTTGCAGGGTTGATGGTGGCAGCAGTGGTGGAGAACTTAAAGCCTGCAAATCCAAGTTTTGAACCATTGCAGAATACATAGTATGACTTGCTAGCCTCAACATTAAACGTTACTACTCCATATACTTTAGAAGAAGCTTTACTGTCTGCGCTCAGTTCGACAATACTACCATCCTCGCCTTTCATGTCGTAAGCTGACAAAGCGTTACCATCGCCATCAACAACATAGAAGTCCTTATCACCATTCAAAATAATGCCTACTTGCAGAGAACCTGCAGCAGAAGGCTTGAAAATGTAATAAGCACCTTTGGTAGGAAGTGCGTGGTTTGAAATACTGTACTTGGTCTTCTCTCCACTTACAGGGTTGTCTTTTCCTGATGTGTAGTGTGTGAAGATGTCAAATGCGTGATTTTCATCACCATTCAGTGCTGAAACTGCATTCCAGCCAGAAGGATTCTCTCCGCAGTTCAACTTCACGCTTGGGGTAGCCTTGTAGTCAACGCCTTGGTAGGAGGCCAGGTCGGTGTCCGCACCCACCAGGAACTTCTCTTGTGCGTTAGCACCAACGGCCATGAGGGCCATTGAGATAAGAGTAAAAATTTTCTTCATACGCTTTAAATTTTAAGTGTTAGTAAATAAGTTTTATTTGGTGCAAAGTTACGGCTTTTCCTTGAGAAAGCCAAACTTTTGGGCCGATTTCATGAGAAAATCTTCCGTAAAGGTTTACGGAGGAGGGTAGCGACAAACCGAAAAGTCTCTTGATGTTTTTTTCTGTACAAGGGCACGGATTTGTTTTTTCATGCCTACGGATTTTATGTTTCCAACTTAGAAACATGTGTACCCAAGTTAGAGACTTATGTTCCCAAGTTAGAAACATAAGTACCCAACTTGGAGATATAACTTTCCTAACTTCAGCTTTTCTTTTCAGTCGCCCATCCAAAAAGGGCGGACAGCTGTATGCCGTCCGCCCTTGGTGGTTATTGAATAGAAGGAATCTACTTCTTGTTCGCATCGATGAGAGCCTGACCGTCAAAGGCGGTGGCAGCATCCCAAGAATGTGTAGCAATCACGGTTCTCATGCTGTCCTTGGAAAGCGTCATGGTAACGGTGAAGTCGCTGTGATTGACACCGCCTATCGTGTCAACACAGAACGTGGGAATCATCACCTTCTGCACGATGTCGTTCTCTTCGTTGGACAGGGCTGCTACCTTGTTGAAACTGTTGCGTGCATAGTCCTCGGTGCAGTACATCGGGTGCTCGATAAACTTAATCTCGCGAGTGCCAGCAGCGTAATCATCGGGATAGATCTGCTCGGCAAAGATTGAGTTGTACTTGGCTTGAGCCTCTGCGGACAGGCTACCGGGAGTAAGCTCGAAGGAAATCCAGTAGTCCTGCTTGCCATTAACTGACGTGTTGTGGTCTACAAACGGATTACCAGTGATGTCCTTGTCGCGATCACAGCTGATGAATGTAGCCGACATGGCCAGCACAGCCAACAGTACAGATACATATTTATAAATCTTCATAATCTTAAATATTAATTGTTGATTGTCAATGATTCGTTATTTTTTTCCATTGCGGAGCTTGGCTGCACCAGCGCCACTCTTGAAGATGGCAGAGTTCAGAACTTCAGTCGTCTGCTTGTAGTACAGACCCTCGATACCATTGTCAGTATGGTGGTCGGTACCCTTAGGAGTCTCACCGATGTAGTATTTCGGATTCGGGCTCACCATCAGGTCTGTTGCCTTCAGGCTCTCGTCCACCTTGACTGTCAACTCATCAGTTCCAGCAGGGAATATACCCTGTCCGCCCTTGATGAACTTACCGGGAGCATTCGATGTGGCATTGAAAGCACTGGCAGCGAACGGCTGACCATTGGACAGGTAAGGATCGTTGGTAGTCCAGTTGTTATAGATGTCGAAGGTGACAATACCGGAACCATCACCACCCTGGATGTTACGAGTATCCCAACCGCCACCTTCAAATTTACGGTTCTTGTCAGCCTCATCCTTGGTGTTGATAATCACATTGTCGTGGAATGCCAGATAAGAGCCACCAGGATTATAACGGGAGTTCATGATAACCTGTTTGTTGGTGGTACAGAAGTTAACGAAGGTGTTGTGGTGAACATTAATCTTCCAACGTACGCTCTCGTCCCATGTCAGGTTACGGTTTTGGTCAGTGATGAGTCCACCCTTCTGGCAGTCATAGAATACGCAACCGCTAACTTCTACATCCTGCAGGATGTTAGACTTGGGCTTTCCGTTATGGTCACCGAAGATATACCAGTAACCACCCAGTTTTGCATCGTAGTAACCACTATTGTAGTGCTCACAGTCAATCATACGAATATGCTGGATATAGAAGTCGTTAGAACCCTGGATACGGAAGAATCCGCGGATGAGGCCCTGGAACGAGCAGCGGTGCCACTCCAGTGTGGTGACATTGATACCCATACCGTTCGAGTACATGTTCATGAAGTAGTTACCGCAAGCATTAGCCTTGCCCTCCTGGGCAGTACCGTAGTTACCCGCACGAGGAACATTTACGTCGAGGTCCATGAAGCGGATAGAGTCAATGTCCAGCGTGATAGAGCCATTCTCGCCGGCAGCAGGCTGACGGCCGAGCATGAAGTTACAGCTGTTCACAGAGTTACCCGTCTGGGTCATACCGCTCAGGTAGAACTTGGCGCGGCCCTTGCCTGCTGCCAGGTCCTCAGGATTGGTTGCCAGGGTGAAGCCCTTGTAAACCTGTACGTTAGAACTGATGAAGTAGGTCTTGCCTCCCTCCAGGTAGAATACCTGATTCTCAGCTGTTACACTGCTTGCGCAGTAGTCATCCAGAACCTTGTCAATCTTACATGCATTGTACTCCGAGATGTCGTAGATGTTCCAAGTTGCAGGATCGGTTCCTAAGGTGTCCTTTGCCCAAACCTGATGCTTGATGTAAACTGGAGGTGCAGCATCACCCTTGGTACGCTTCATCGTGGTGTTATATACGGCATCAATAGCCAGAGGAATTGAGTTGTCCCATGCGTCAATGTTATAGCAGGAATTCTCAGAAAGTCCATTTACTTCAATGACAGCAATGCCATTCTCGTCCCATGCAGACTCAGGAATCTGATATTTCTGGAATTCAGCAGGCACTGTCGCGTTGGGAGTACCGGCATTGGGGACAATGGTCAGGTAGTCTACCTTCAGGATGTTCTCTTCTTCGTCCAGGAAGTTCCAATGCTCACGATAGGTAGCCTTGTCGGTGTCAGAATACTTGGAAATGTTGCGGTTCAGAGTGATTTTCATTGAGGTCTTGGTGATGTCAGACACCTGAATCACGAAGGGAACCCATGTACGACCGTCAGTTTCCATCTGGAAGTAGTCAGCCCACTCGCGCAGGTTGCCGCGACCATACCAGTCAGAGTTCTTGGGGTCGTTCTTCCAGTTAGCATCGGGAGTGTCCAGCACGTCGTAGACGTTTGCCTCGCCACGCCAGAGCTGATAACCGGTCTTGTCGAATGAGTGCAGGGCGCGGATGCAGAAACGATAGCTGCTCTGATACTGCAGGTTCTTAATGATAATATTGTACTTGTCTGGGTCGGCAATGACAATATGACCCTCCAGAGACTTGCCGTCAACGTGATCTACGGTCTCCTCCCATGCGTCATCACCATTGGCAACATAGGCATGAGGATAAGTCCACATGATTTCATAGCCAACAGCATCGTTGACCAGGAACCAGAACAGGTTGGCGGTGTTATGGTCAGTAATCACCGAGTTGTAGGGGTCGTTAGAGCCCTTACCGGTATTGTTGTCGGTGCGGAATGCAGGACGTGACAGACGGTCTATCACCTCGCTTCCTTTGTAGCTCTTGTCAATCTCATCCTTACATGAGAAAAAGGATAGGGTTGTTGCCAGAGCCATTGACAATAATAATATCTTTTTCATATCTAAATTCTATATTCAAAAAACTCTTTATTCTAAATTCACCTTAGTATCCGTAATAGTTGCGATATGCGCCGCTTGAACGTGCAATAGCTTCCTCGGGAATCGGCAGGAGATAGCGTACGGGAGGCAGACTGGCAAAGTTGCTTTCAATATCTGATGTATTGACATTCAGCTTCTGATTCGTACCATTGTTCACTACTATAAATTCATCCATTTCGTTAGTGCGGACATAGCCGTACATGGAGAAACGAATTTGGTTTCTGATGTTACCATCGGTACCCCAGGCAAGGTTTGTTTCCGTCCATGCCACGTTGTTAGACTGTGAAGTCAGACCAGTAATAGCACGCTGTGACACAGGCTCATAATCCAATCCTGCATCAGAGAGATACTTGGCAGGACTTATGGATGTCGGGTTTGCAATATTAGTATAGGGGTTCACTACATAGAACATATAGACGTTCCTGTTGGGGAAGTTGGGGTCATTATAGTTCTTCACGAGGATAGAGAACATGTCATAGACAAAGTTTTCATTGTAGTCAACACCATCGTATTCGCTGACCATATCCACATAATCTGATGAACCGCTTTGGCTTTCAGCAATTGCGTAGTAGGAGAGGAAGGTCATGAGGACTTTCTCTGAATACTTGTTGTTGCGGACGAGATCCTTCCAACGCATGTTCTCACCGGCAAATTCCCACTTGCGCTCATCGAGAACGGCGTTCAGGAAATCTTCCTTAGAGGATGCTGCTGCTGCCACGTATGCGTCAACCATGTCTGCCTGGTCTGCACCGGCGAAAGCGCGGCGGCGAACCTGCTTCAGAGCCTCCTGGGCCTCAGCGGTAGGACCGTACAGCTCGTTCTCAGCCTCGGCAAACATCAGCAGGACGTCAGCATAGCGGATGTAGGCGAAGTTGATACCTGTAGCACCAGTGGTGGTCTTACCCAGACCATTGGTGTTCCACAACTTTGACCACTTGTTGTTATGCATGCCATAGTCCAGACGCATGGTGGGCAGACCCTGGTTGGAGTAGTACCACAGACCGCAGATGAAATCACGGCGGAGGTCGCTCTCATCAAAGCTATAGCGATAGAAAGCAGTTGTGCGTACACCACCGCTGGTGGCACCCCATGCACTGTGGGAATAGTCTGTTGCGTCACCGGTATCAATACCGCTGGTTGGACCCTGAGCATAACCCCAGTTGCCGGCAGTCTCCCTGGCAAAAGGAATCTCGAAGATAGGATCGTCACCAGTTGAGGCAATGAAGTTGCACTCGTCTACGAATACGTCACGATAGCTCTTGTTCAGAGAGTGACCGCCGGCATCGATGATTGCCTTGGTGTATTTACGGGCTATCTGATAGTAGTCTTGGTAGTTGTTGGGACGAGTCATGCTGTAGCTCTTGACGTCACCCTCAGGGTGATTCAGTGAGTAACCACCAGCCTGAAGAGCCAGACGGGCAATCATGGCATAGGCAGCCTCCTTGGTAATGCGCTCAGGGGCAGAAACCTTATTGTCCTTATCTGAGTACATGTACTCGGCAGCATAGGTCAAGTCGGCAATCAGCGCATCGCTCACTTGCTGACGCGGCGTGATGGCAGGATTGAGGTTGTCCGTCTCGTAGGTGGCCTGCAAGGTAAAGGGTATGTCACCCCAGTAGCTCAGCAGCTCATGATAGAACATGGCACGCATCACCTTAGCCTCACCCATCATCTGAGTCAGGTCGGTCACCTTGGGAACTTGAATGGTCTGTGTGGTTCCATCCTCAGCTTCGCTGGCACCGTCCTCGGTCTCTTCCTTGTAGATGCTGCTCTTCTGCAGGTTGTAGATGAACTCATTGGCTGTCTCAACAGCAGAGTAGAGATTGTTCCAAAGCGTCTCCACATTGCTGGCATCCGAACGGACGTCAAAACGACGGGGCTGGTTGCCGGCTGCTGATTCGTTGGCGTTGGCATAGAAGTCAACATCGCTGTTCAGCTGGAAATCATTATAGAGTCTGCCTCCGAACAGGTTGTCCGAGCAAACCTTGGCGTAGATGCCATACAGTGCCGTGCGTGTCTCACCTTCTGATCCGAACACCAGGTCAGTGCTTGCTACATTGGTAGCGGGATCCACCTCCAGGTAGTCGTTGCATGAGGTCAACGCCAGCATGGCCAGTCCACTGATAAATATCTTATTGAGTTTCATATTGTTTTCAGTTTTCTAAAATTACATTTTACTTTTCCCTTAGAAAGTCACGTTAAGACCAAAGGAGAATGTCCTTGCACGCGGATAGCGGTTGTAGTCCATAGAAGGAGTCAGACCAGACTGTACGTCAACCTCAGGATCATAGCCGGAATACTTGGTCAAGATAAAGAGGTTGGAAGCTGATACGTATGCACGAATCTTGTTAATCAACAGCTTCTTGGTGACGCTCTTCGGCAGTGTGTATCCGATGGTGACGTCAGAGCAGCGGATGAACGAACCGTCCTCGACAAAAGCATCCAGCATGATATTAGTCACTACGTCTGCGGGGTTCCACATACGAGCATTAGCGTTCATGTCGCGATAGAGTCCGGGCATACCATCCAAGTTAGTGTTCTTGTAAAGAGACTCACCAGTGATGTTGTGACCGCTCAGATCGGTAAATCCGTCGGGAGCAGCATAGCGCCAGCGCCCCTCACCATACTTGGCATATACGTTCCAGAAAGTATTCTGGCTGCTTGACTGGCTTGAAAGTGCATAGGCTGTAGCATTATACACATCGAAGTCAAGCATATAGGTGAAGTTGGCTACGAAATCGAAGTCCTTCCACTGGCCGCTCAGACCGAAACCGCCCTGCCACTTCGGAGTAGTACGACCGATGACGGTCTTGTCGTTAACGTCAATCTGTCCGTCGCCGTTCAGGTCCTTAATCTTAATCTTGCCAGGCATGGTAGAATAACCTGAGTGTGAGTTGGCCAGAATGCCGTTACCAGAGTTGCCTTCATAGCCATCAGTGATAGTACCACCTACAATGATGCCATTGATAGTACCTTTACCCTTAGGAGTTGCTGTATAGCTGGCGGTAGAGGGATATGTGAACTCATCCCAACTGTAAAGACCGTCATATACATAACCGTACATCAGACCCAGCTCGCCACCTACTTCCAGTAAGTAGTCGTTCTGGTCAGAAGACTTCCATGCACTGGCATAGTTGTAGATGCGGGTGTCGGTAGCATTCAGCTCCTTGATGGTCATCTTGTTGTGACCCAGGGTGAAGTTGGCACTCAGCACATAGTCCTTACCACGGAGGATGTCGCCATTAACGGTCAACTCCCAACCATTGTTCTGTACCTTACCGATGTTCTGCATCTGGCGGGTATAACCGGCAACACCAGGAATGGGCGACTGATAGAGCAGGTCGCGGGTAGTATTCCAGTAGAACTCAGGAGTAATGGTCAGACGACCACCGAACAGCGAAATGTCAGCAGCCAAGTTGCGGGTGACGGTGGTCTCCCACTTGATATCCTTGTTGGGATAGCTGCTGGGAATGCTGTAGTAAAGCTCGCCATTAGCAGCGGTAGTAGAGGCAAACTCCGGACCGCCCGAGTTGCTGGACGTATACAGGAAGCGCCACAGGTCATCGTTGATGTTGTTGTTACCTGCCAGACCGAAGGCTGCACGGAGTTTCAACTGATCAACCCACTTGATGTCCTTCATGAACTTCTCCTTGCTGATGACCCATGCACCGGAAACTGAGGGGAAGTAACCCCACTGATTGCCAGGAGAGAACTTCGA
>DEWO01000069.1:0-3112 GCA_002363695.1 Prevotella sp. UBA3208 | reverse complement strand
CTACCGTCGGCACGGAACGTAGCTGAGAGCAGATATCTATGATCCCAGTTGTAGGAAACCTGTCCGAAGAACGAAGCGGTACGGTTGGGGGTAGAACGGAGGGTGTAAGTACCCTGGGCGTAAGGCTGACCGAGGGCCATGTTGTTGATGGCAGTCTCTGCATCTATACCTATATCAAAGAGGTGGGCAGCCTGCTTGCTCTCCTTGTATTGGGTGTGGTAGATTTCCTGGCCGAGCAGGAACGAGAGATTGTGCTTGTCTTTCAACGTCATGTCGTAGCTGGCGGTATTGGTCCAAGTGTACGACTCAACGGTACGCTTGGTCAGCTCTGCTACGGGCTTCTGCTGGTGAACAGCCTGCTGACCTGTTTGAGTCAGCCATCCATAGTAGCGTTCTGTGTCGCGGAATGAAATGTTATAGTTACCTTCAGAACGAAGAACAAGTCCCTTGATGGGTGTCCACTTCAGAGCAAACTGCTGGCTGAAGGTGTACATGTGCTTCTTCTGGGTGTTGGTTGAAATGTCAGTTACAGGGTTTGTCAGGTTGAAACGCTCTGCGTCGGCAGCAGTTTCCATGACGGAGTAGCTACCCCAAGAACGCAGACCGGCTGTGGGCTGATAGCGCAGCACGCGGTCAACCAAACCGCCAGAACCTACGTTGGCACCACCGGCACCCTCGTCACGACGATAAGTCAGTTTGGGGTTGTAGGTGAAATCAAGGTTCTTGGTAATCTTGGTGTTAAGTTTCAAGTTTATGTTGGTACGACGAACGCCTGAACCGAGAATAATACCCTTATCCTCAGTCTGTGTCAGAGAGAGATTGAACTTGGTAGACTCGTTACCACCGCCTACTGTAACATTGGCAGAGTAGCTCCAAGGATGGTTGCCAAGAACTTCGTTCTGCCAGTCGTTGGTTAAACGGCTATAGTAGATGTTGTTGTCCTTGGGGTTACCAAAGTCAAGACGGAATGCTTTCTGCCAGCTGTCACGGGCACCGCCACCGGCACCTGATGCACGGTCGTACATCAAATCAACAAACTGACCAGAATTCATCAAGTCCATAGAGCGTGTCAGTGAAGAAACACTCAAACGTCCATTGAACGATACCTGTACCTTACCTTCCTTGGCACTCTTGGTAGTTACGATGACAACACCGTTACCACCCTTTGCACCATAGATAGCGGTCAGAGAGGCATCCTTCAAGACGTCGATAGATGCGATATCCGAGGGAGGAATATCGTTGATGTTAGGAACCTGGAAACCGTCGACGATGAACAGGGGGTCGCTCGACTGGGTCACAGACGTTGCACCACGGACGCGGATGTTGATGTCGGCACCTGGCTGACCGTCGGTTGTGGTAATCTGCACACCGGCAATCTTACCAGCCAGAGCTTCTGCTGCTGATGATACAGGAACCGCAGCCAGTTTGGCACCACTGACGGAACCGACCGAACCGGTCAAGTCCTTACGGGCCTTGCTGGTGTAACCTACGACAACCACTTCCTCCAGAGAGGCGTTGTCGTCCTGCAGCGTGACCTTCATGTTGTCGCTGGCAGTCACTTCCTGGGTAACCATGCCGATGTAAGAGATGACAACGGTCTTGGACTTCTGGAGCTTCAGTGTGAAGTTTCCGTCGAAATCTGTGACTGCTGCATTCTTGGCATTACCCTTCTCAACTACGGTTGCGCCAATAACGGGTTCTCCCGTCTGGTCCGTAACCGTACCCTTAGCTGTAGTCTGGGCTGAAACCTGACCGCAAACTAAGAGCAGACACAATAGGAGTGTCGTTCGGATTGCGTGCCACACTCCGACCTTTTGGTCGAAGAATGTACTCTTAATTTTAACAGACATAAATTAGTAGTTTTTAAAAATTTAACAAAAAATATATATATTCTGCCTGCAAAGATACGAATTATTTTACGAATTGTCGAATAAAAACGGAAAAATTGTTTGAAAACGTTTACGAAAAAAGTTCATGGAACATCAACAATATGTAATTGGAAATGTCTTAAATGGCTGATATATATCTTTTTATGCCTATTTGTTGTGCGAGTTGCAATTGCTTTGACTAATAGACCCTCGCACTAAGCGAGTACCCAAGTCCTACCCAAGCCCTACCCAAGGTGTAGCCAAGTCCTAAGGTGCTCCGTGGGCTTGGGTAGGACTTGGGTACACCTTGGGTACACCTTGGGTAGGGCTTGCCTAAGTGCTTGTTAAGCAAGACAAAGGGCGGACAGCAGTGTGCCGTCCGCCCTTAGGATTATAGAGAAGTTAGATTAGTTCAAGTCTTCTGTAGAGATGAGTTCTGAGGCTTTGTAGACTTTCGTGCCGAGGATGGTTTCCTTATTGTCCTTAGAAAAGGTTACAGTCACCTCGAAGTCGCGTACACCCTGGATTTTGGCAACAGGTATCTTCCTGGGTAACCATACCGATGTATGATATCACTACGGTCTTGGACTTCTGGAGCTTCAGCGTGAAGTTTCCGTCGAAATCTGTGACTGCTGCATTCTTGGCATTACCCTTCTCAACTACGGTTGCGCCAATAACGGGTTCTCCCGTCTGGTCCGTAACCGTACCCTTAGCTGTAGTCTGGGCCGTAACCTGACCGCACACCAAGAGCAGACACAATAGGAGTGTCGTTCGGATTACGTGCCACACTCCGACCTTTTGGTCGAAGAATGTACTCTTAAATTTAACAGACATAAAATTAGTAGTTTTAATAAAATAGTAGAATATTCTGCTGCAAAGTTACGCAATATAATCGAGAAACGTGAATGTTTCTTAATAAATTCTTTGAAACGTTTACGTATTTTATGTTCGAGACCAGATTTCTTGCAATAAGCGAACCTTATTCTCCAATAACCCTGGGTTAAGAGGTTAGGTCTTTTCTTTATTCTGTGTCGACTTGTACGAAGTCCGGCCTGACATCAGCCTCTTCCGTCTGTATAGTAATATCGTTGAAGTGAATATTCCGAGTGTGTCGCACAAAAAATCCCTTGGCGGGCAGGCAGCCCCACATGGTGGATTCCGGATAATCTTTCTCTTTCTCATCCTTGACAGACCTCTCTATCTCTGGCAAATCACTGGCCTTTATTCCTCCTTTATGATGGATG
>DEWO01000151.1 GCA_002363695.1 Prevotella sp. UBA3208 | reverse complement strand
TCGTTGTAAACCATTTCCTGATCAGCAGTGAGGTGACACTCCATTTCGTTTTTCTCAGTTTCTTCGCGTTGCTTGCGTCGCCTCTCGCGTATCTTGACGGCAGCGGTAGCACCCGCAGCAAAGACGCCTACGCCCAGTGTGGCCAAGGCGGCCCAAGTGGACTTGTTATTCTTCAGTTCCATAAATTATAGTTAGTAAGTTTTCGGCAAAGTTAAGTAAAAAAAGTGAAACGACAAAAGATATGCCTTATTTTTCTCGAAAA
Source organism: Prevotella sp. UBA3208 (assembly GCA_002363695.1). The sequence continues at coordinate 9,687 of DEWO01000151.1, read as the reverse complement.
TCTTTGTACCTTTGCAGTCGTTATGGATATGCACAATAGGCAAATACTCAAGTTGGCCCTGCCGGCCATCGTGACCAATATCACCGTCCCCCTGCTGGGACTGGTGGATACAGCCATCGTGGGACACATGGGCCATGCAACCTATATGGCGGCCATTGCCGTAGGGTCGATGATTTTCAATTTAGTGTACTGGGTGTTCGGCTTCCTGCGCATGGGCACCAGTGGTCTGACGGCCCAGGCATGGGGCAGGCGCGATAGGGCTGAGACGGTGAGGCTGTTGTCCCGTTCGGCCCTGGTGTCGCTGTTCACCGCCATGTTTATCCTGCTGTTGCAAGTACCCCTATGCGAACTGATGATGTGGTTTATCGGTCCTACACCCGATGTGCGTCCGCTGGCTGTCACCTACTACCATATCGTAGTTTGGGGTGCTCCGGCGGTCTTGGGACTGTACGGACTGAGCGGCTGGTTCATCGGTATGCAGAATACCCGTTTGCCGATGGTGGTCAGCATTCTGCAGAATGTGGTCAATATCGTAGCCTCGCTGACATTGGTCTATGGGTTTGATATGAAGGTGGAGGGTGTTGCCTTGGGAACCGTCATGGCCCAATACGTAGGACTGGTGGTCGGATTGGTGCTTGTGTGGAGATGCTATAAGGAATTGATAGTCAGAGAAAAGAGAGTAATTCACTTGTTAAATGCTGAAGTTTCTGCAAGTAGCCGTCTGGCACCGTTCGTCGCTTTCCTACGTGTCAACCGGGACATCTTCTTGCGTACACTTTTCCTGGTGGCCGTGAACCTCTACTTTACCTCTGTGGGAGCCCGGCAGGGAGCAACCATCCTGGCCGTCAATACGCTGTTGCTGCAACTCTATCTGCTCTTCTCCTATGTGATGGACGGCTTTGCCTTTGCCGGTGAGGCACTGGGTGGACGCTACTGGGGAGCAGCTGACTACGAGTCATTCCATGCCGTGGTGCGCAGGCTCTTCACTTGGGGGACGGGGATGACGGTGCTCTTTACAGCCGTCTATGTGTTGGGCGGTATGCCGTTCCTGCGACTGCTGACCGACGAACCCGGCGTGGTCGATGCCTCGCAAGAGTATGTCTGGTGGGCCTATCTGATACCCGCAGTCGGTGTGGCTGCCTTCGTGTGGGACGGTATCTTTATTGGTATCACCCAGACGCGCGGTATGCTCTGGTCGTCATGTCTGGCAGCCTTGCTGTTTTTTGCTACCGTACTTCTGTTGGTGCCTCAGATGGGTAACCACGGGCTCTGGCTTGCCATGGTGCTCTATCTGCTGGCACGCGGTTTAGTGCAGAGCGTTATCTATTGGCAAAGATATTTAATAATTGATAATAGATGACTGCTATTTGACCATTTTTGGCTACCTTTGTCCCTATTATTGTATAAAGAACGCGTATGACACGTAAACTGATGATATTGATGGCAGCGCTGCTGCTCATACCTATGGGAATCACAGCTCAGACATATCAGCAATGGTGGAAGCGGGTGGGGGAGGCCCAGACCAAAGACCTTCCCAAGACCGCTATCCAGCACTTGCAGAAGATAGAAGCCAAGGCACAGAGAGAGCGTGCCTACGGGCAACTGTTGAAATCAACCCTGTTGCACGCCCGTCTGCAGGCTGAGGTGGCTCCTGACTCGTTGCGACCAGCCGTCAGCAAGCTGGAAAGTCAGTTCCTGTCGGTGACAGACCCTGTATTGAAGGCAGTCTATGCCACCGTGTTGACGAAGGTCTACGACAGCAATCCGCAGTTGGGTGACGATGCTGATGCACAGGCCCTGCGCTATCGGCAGCAGGCGAAAGCACACCCAGAGATACTGGCTGCACAAAAGGCCGATGCCTACGAACCCTTCGTGGTGAAGGGTAAGGACAGTCAGGCTTTTGGTGATGACCTGCTGAGTGTGGTTGGTGCCGAGTTGGACGAGTGGCAGTGGTTACAGGACTATTACACCCAGAAGGGCAATCGCCGTGCCCTCTGTCATTTGGCATTGCGGACAGCCAACAGCCTCAAGGACCTCGACTCGCTGGCGGCACTGTATGGCGACCTGCCTGAGGCCAACGTGATAGCCAAGAAACGTCAGAACCTGTGGACGGGCATGACCTATCCTATGTACCAGATGCGTTTGTCACAGCAGGTAGTCATGCCTGATGAGGCACAGACGGTGAAACTCTTCAACCTGCGCAACATCACCACGCTGACCCTGCATGTGTACCGCACCAAACTGAAAGGTAATACCGAGCTGAATATCAATGAGCCGAAAGATCTTGCCCGTATCAAGGCAGGTATGACCGAAGTGACCAACCATTCGCGCACCGTGACCTTTAGCAAGCATCCCCAACAGGAGGAGTTTGAAGACTCCGTAGTGCTCGACGGTCTGACTCCGGGCGTTTATCTGCTGGAGTGTACCAGCCCGGGCATGGAGACAGCGCGAGCCTTGTATTATGTCTCCAGTGTGCGTGTGATGACTCAGGTCATGCCACAAGATCAGATGCGCTATGTCGTGGTCGATGCCCGTACAGGTCAGCCCCTTTCCAATGCTATCCTGAAATTGACCTACCGTTCGGGCTGGAACCTGTCGAAGCGCACTGAGGAACAGGCCTGCAATCTGCAGGGCGAGGTGCTCGTGAAGCAGGAAAAACAACGCCCGTCAGCCGTATATGCTTATACACCGGCGGACGACTATTGCCCGTCGATAGACTGCTATGGCCGCTATGCCTATTACGACCGTCAGAACAATACGGAGCATACCAATCTGTTTACCGACCGCAGCATATACCGTCCCGGCCAGACCGTCCACGTGGCGGCTATTGTCTGGAAAGAACAGTCGCCCGTCGACAACGTGGCAGTCGGCAACAAACCCGTCAAACTGGAACTGCGCGATGCCAACTACAAACTGTTGGCCGAGAAACAGGTAACAACTGACGCATACGGCAAGTGCGCTACAGCGTTTACGCTGCCCACAGGTCTGTTGAACGGTCTTTTTACCATTCGTGCCAGTGGTGCCAGTACCAGTTTCAGCGTAGAGGAATATAAGCGCCCCACGTTCCAAGTGGAGTTCCCTGAATACAACCAGTCGTACCAGAATGGCGACACGGTACGTGCACAGGCCAAGGCCTTGAGCTATGCTGGTGTACCCGTACAGGGTGCCAAGGTGCATTATACTGTCAAGCGCCGTGTGGCCTTCTGGTGGATGTCATACTCCCGCTACTGGCAGGGAGGTTACATGGGCCGTGGCCTGCAGGAAGAAGTTATGAACGAAGCAGAGACCACAACGGCTGATGACGGAACATTTACCGTTGAGATGCCCATGCTGTTGCCCGATGATCTGGGTAGCCAGTCTATGTTCTATCACTTTGTGGTCGAGGCCGTTGTGACCGATATGGCAGGCGAGACCCACAGTGGCGCGATGACGCTGCCCTTGGGCACCAAGTCCACAGCCTTGACGTGTGACCTGCCTGGTCAGGTGCGCAAGGATCAATTGCCGGAGGTGACCTTCACCCGTCGCAATGCTGCCGGCAAGGAAATTGCCGGTATGGTAAGATACCGCTTGGACGGTGGTAAGTGGAAGGAGTGCGCAGCCAATGCCCAACTTTCTCTGACCGATGGTCAGAGTGTGGCGTTGCATTCTCTGCCCTCTTGCCTCTCAAGTGGCGAGCATCGCTTGGAGGCTGTATGCGAGAGAGATACCGTGGATTTAAAGTTTGTGGTTTTCGGCTTGGACGACAAGGTGCCTGCGACCCAGACTCACGACTGGTTCTATGTGTCACACACGCAGTTCCCCGGCGACGGCAGTCCCGTAACCTTGCAGGTAGGATCGTCAGATCCCGACCTGCACATTGTCTATGGCATCTATGCTGGGGACAAGGTTCTGGAGAGTGGCTCGGTGGAGCGCAGTGCCAGTCTGCTGAACCGTCAGTTCACTTACAAAGAAGAATACGGCAATGGCCTGTTGCTGACCTATGCCTGGGTCAAGGACGGTCAGTGCTACCGTCACCAGCAGACCATCATGCGTCCCATGCCCGACAAGAGGTTGACAATGACTTGGGAGACCTTCCGTGATCGTTTGACACCGGGACAGCACGAAGAGTGGCGGCTGAAGATACAGACACCTGATGGCAAACTCGCCCAGGCCTCGCTTCTGGCAGTGCTCTATGACAAGAGTCTCGACCAGATTCGCGAGCACCAATGGAATTTTACACCATCCACTTATCTGCCCATGCCCTCTACTAATTGGCAGTGGCGTTTGTGGGGCAGTCTGGGGCTCAGCAGCTACAAGCCTTTCAAGTTGCAGGACGTTCCCGCCTTCGACTATAGTCATTTTGACAGTAGCGTTTATCCCTATTACCACTATTCCATCCGTGTGCGTGGTGCAAAGATGATGTATGCCAAGGCTGCCAAAGCATCGGCAAGGATGGTAAGCAACGCTGTTATCGGTTCGTCCGACGTGATAGGGAATGATGAGGTGGCGATGGCTGATGTTGAACAGTCGAGCTTTAGCTCTGGTGCCCCAACCTCCGAAGAATCTCGGCAGAAAGAGCAGGTGCAGTTGCGTGAAAACCTGAACGAGACTGCTTTCTATTATCCTCAGTTGGAAACAGACCGAGAGGGTGGGGTGGCGCTGAAGTTTACGCTGCCTGAGAGCCTGACTACATGGCGATTCATGGGTGTAGCCAACACTGCTGATATGCTGTATGGCTATATGGGGGCTGAAGCCGTGGCCAAGAAAGATGTGATGGTACAACCCAATATGCCCCGATTCATTCGTGAAGGCGACGAGGCTCAGTTTGCGGCTCGCATCATCAATACATCAGACCATGTCACCAGTGGCAACGTCCTGCTGCAATTGCTGAATCCTGATGACAACAGCATCGTCTACGAGCAGTCCCATCCCTTTAGTGCGGAGGCTGGTAAGACAACTGCTGCCAACTTCAAGATTCCCGTTACGGTTCTAAAACCCTCTCTGTTGATTTGCAAGGTGATGGCTATTGGCGACGGATTCTCGGACGGAGAACAGCACTATCTGCCCGTACTCTCTAACAGCGAATATGTCACCAAGACTGTTCCATTCACCCAGCATGAACCCGGAGTGAAGACAGTAGACATGACCACCCTCTTCCCTATAGGAACAACACAGCAGAAACTGACGGTAGAGTACACCAATAATCCTGCTTGGCTAATGGTGCAGGCATTGCCTGTCATCGGACACCCCCATGAGGATAGTGCCATAGACCAAGCGGCATCCTACTATTCTAATCTGTTGGCTAAGACGCTATTGTCACAAAGCCCGCAGGTGAAGGCAGTCTTCGAGCAGTGGAAACGCGAGGACGCTCAACGCTCATCTCTCACCTCTCACCTCACACAGAATCAAGAGCTGAAAGACCTGGTGCTCAACGAGACCCCCTGGGTCGCTGCTGCAGACCGTGAGTCAGAACAGAAACAGCGTCTGGCCGACTTCTTCGACGAGAATACCATCAGCAACCGGCTTGCCACAGCTGTGGAGAAACTGCAGAAATTGCAGAATCCGGACGGCTCTTTCTCCTGGTATCCCGGCATGGAAGGCAGTACCTATATCACCGTAGCCATTGAGGAGATGCTGGTACGCCTGAATCAGATGGCAGGACAACAGCAGGATATGAAGGCATTGCACGACAAAGCCTTCAGCTACATAGGCCGTGAGATGGTAGGCGTCGTGAGTGAGTTGAAAAAGCAGGAGAAGAAAGGCCATAAACCCATATTCCCCTCGTTTACAGCTCTGCGGTGGCTCTATCTTGCTGCACTGGATGGCCGTCAGCTCTCTGCTGATGTCAAGTCGGCTAACGACTATCTGATTCGTCTGCTGAAGAAGGATATCAAGCGGCAGACCATGTACGAGAAAGCCCTGACTGCTGTCGTGCTGGCTAAGCACGGAGAGCAGAAACTTGCTGCTGGGTATGTGCAGAGCTTGAAGGAATACACCATCTATACCGAGGAGATGGGACGTTATTACGACACGCCACGCGCCTCCTATTCGTGGTACGACTATAAGATACCTACTGAGGTAGCAGCCATAGAGGCCATTCAGACGGTGATGCCCCAAGACCTACAGACCGTTGACGAGATGCGCCGCTGGCTGCTTCAGGAGAAGCGCACCCAGGCATGGGACACACCTATCAACAGCGTGAATGCCATCTGGTCGTTCCTTCATGGTAAGAGCAATCTGATTCCTTTGGGCAATCAGGCTCATCAGTCTGTGCTGGCCATCGACCAGCAACCTTTGGAACTGCCTCAGGCCACGGCAGGCCTGGGGTATGTCAAGACAGCTATCAGTCATCCGCAGGGACATACCTTTACCGCTACGAAGACCAATGAAGGAACATCCTGGGGAGCTGTCTATGCACAGTTTCTGCAGAAAACCTCTGAGGTATCTGCCTCGCAGAGCGGCATTACCATTAAGCGTGAGGTCTTGTCCCAGTGCCCGCTAAGTGTCGGTGATCGTGTGAAGGTGCGTATCACCATTGAGTCGACCCGCGACCTGGACTTCGTGCAGGTGGTTGACCGTCGGGCGGCATGTATGGAACCCGTCCGCCAGTTGTCGGGTTACCAGCAGGGAGCCTATGTGTCGCCCAAAGACTATGCCACCTACTACTTCTACTCCGGGCTGTCCAAGGGTAAGCATGTGATAGAGACAGAATACTATATAGACCGTGCCGGACAGTACGAGAGCGGTACTTGTACCGTGGGCTGTGCCTACGCACCAGAGTTTCGTGCCATGGCACCGTCGGTAACTATCCTTGTAAATAAATAAAAGAAAGAGATATGGCAAACAGAAATTTATTCTTTTACCTTTTAGCCTTTTTACCGTTAAGTGCCAGTGCCCAGAAACTGACCATCGCCAAGTCGACCGTCGACGTAGGCCGTACCGGTTGGAAACAGCCTGTCACAGCGGTATTTGAAGTGAAGGCCAAGGGTAAGGTCTCCATCGAGACTGTCCGCCCTGACTGCAACTGTACCGTCGTAGACTATCCGAAAGGGACTCTTACCGGCAAGTTCCAGATACGGATGACCTACGATTCCAAACAATTGGGCCACTTTGACAAGCAGGCGGCCATCGTCACCAATGTCTCGTCGAAACCTTTCTACATACGTATGAAAGGACAGGTGCTGGAGGACTATATCGACCTCTCTGCAGACTATCCTGTAGAGATGGGAGACCTTCGACTGGACAAGAACGATTTAGAATTTGATGATGCCAACAAGGGTGACCAGTTGATGCAGGAACTGAAGATATATAACAACGGAACGAAGACCTATCATCCGAACCTGATGCACCTGCCGTCATATCTCACCGCTATGGTGACCCCTGAGGAGTTGCGACCAGGGCAGACAGGCAAAATTGTTGTCCAGCTGAACTCTGCAAAACTGCATGACTATGGCCTCACCCAAAGCTCGGTTTATCTGGGCAGTAATCCTGGCGACAAGGTACAGCAGGACCGTGAGATAGGTCTCTCGGTGGTATTGCTGCCTCCTTTTACCGGAAAAGTACAGAATCCCCCCGTCATCCAACTGTCCAAGGAAAAGGTGGACATGTACTTTGAAGGGAAATCCAAGAAGACAGAAGTCATAGACATAGTCAATGCGGGCAGTTCCGAGTTGCAGATTACTTCGATGCAGATGTTTACCCGCGGGCTGAAAGTGTCGTTAGGTAAGAGCCGCTTGCAGCCGGGTGAGTCTACGAAACTGAAAGTGACTGCTATGCGTGACGAGCTGAAACGGGTACGTACCCGTCCGCGTATTCTCATGATTACCAACGACCCCGAAAAGGCTAAAGTAACCATCGAAATTAATGCTCAATAACTTATTATATATATTATGGAACATCCAGAGAACAGTTCAGAATATGCAGGCTTGCAGGTCAACAGCGGCGTAGAACAACCTGCCATCATTAATCCTTATATGAAGCGCAATCGCTTCCGTCGGCGTGAACTCAGCGCAGCAGAGATGGTGGAAGGCATTGTCAAAGGCGATGTCACCATCTTGTCGCAAGCCGTGACGCTGGTTGAGAGCGTCAATCCCGACCACCAGGCCAAGGCTCAGGAGGTCATCAACAAGTGCCTGCCCTACAGCGGTAATAGCATCCGTGTGGGTATCAGCGGTGTTCCAGGCGCTGGCAAGTCTACCAGCATTGATGCCTTTGGCATACATGTGCTGAACGAGAAAGGCGGTAAGTTGGCTGTATTGGCCATAGACCCATCGTCCGAACGCTCCAAGGGTAGTATTCTGGGTGATAAGACACGTATGGAGAAGCTCTCCGTACATCCCGATTCTTTCATTCGTCCTAGTCCTACGGCAGGTTCTCTGGGTGGTGTGGCGCGTAAGACGCGTGAGACGATTATTCTTTGTGAGGCTGCGGGCTTTGACAAGATATTCGTTGAGACGGTCGGAGTGGGGCAGAGCGAGACGGCCTGTCATTCCATGGTCGACTTCTTCTTGCTCATTCAGCTGGCAGGAACCGGTGATGAACTGCAGGGCATCAAGCGTGGCATCATGGAGATTTCCGATGGCATCGTCATCAACAAGTGCGACGGTGAGAATGTAGACAAGTGTCAGATGGCAGCCACCAATTTCCGTAACGCACTCCATTTCTTTCCCATGCCCGAGAGCGGATGGCTACCCAAGGTGCTGTGCTATAGTGGCTTCTTCGGACTTGGCATCAAGGAGGTGTGGGACATGATCTATCAGTACATCGACTTTGTCAAGCAGAATGGCTATTTCAACTATCGACGCAACGAACAGGCCAAGTACTGGATGTATGAAACCATCAATGAACAGCTGCGGCTCAGCTTTTATAATGATGCCCTGATACAGCAACGACTGCAACAGGCAGAGCGCTCGGTACTTGAGGGTGACCAAACCAGTTTCATGGCCGCTCAGCAGTTGCTGGACACTTATTTTGACCAACTATGCTCCAAATCGAAATAGACAATGGCAGCGGCTTCTGCTTCGGGGTGACCACTGCTATCCAAAAAGCCGAAGAAGAACTGGCCAAGGGTGAGACACTCTACTGCCTGGGTGACATTGTGCATAACGGTATGGAGTGCGAACGGTTGCGGAGTATGGGCTTGGTGACCATCGACCACGACCAAATGCGACAGCTCCATGATGTCAAGGTGCTGTTGCGAGCTCATGGAGAGCCGCCTGAGACCTATGAACTGGCTCGTCGTAACAACATCGAAATCATTGATGCTACCTGTCCCGTGGTGCTTCAGCTGCAGAAGCGCATCAAGAAGCAGTTTGAGGCTGGAGACGGCCAAATAGTCATCTTTGGCAAGAAGGGCCATGCCGAGGTGTTGGGACTGGTGGGACAAACCCAGTCAAAAGCCATTGTCATAGAGGACTTTGATGAAGTGACGAAACTTGACTTTACGCGCGATATCTATTTGTATTCGCAGACTACTAAGTCGCTGGACGAGTTTCATCGTATCATCGAATATATCCAAGGTCACATGGCTGCAGGAGCCACTTTCAAGAGCTTCGATACCATCTGCCGTTCCGTAGCTAACCGTATGCCCAACATCTCACAGTTTGCCACCCGTCATGACCTGATACTCTTTGTCTGCGGGCGTAAGAGCTCGAACGGGAAAGTGCTCTTCAACGAGTGCAAGCGAGTGAATCCGAATACCCACCTCAT
>DEWO01000009.1 GCA_002363695.1 Prevotella sp. UBA3208 | reverse complement strand
TTGCGCTCGAACATCTTGTCGTTAGCCTCCTGGAAGGTGTAGCCCTCGCGCTGACGCTTGTTGGTCAGTATCTGGGCGTAACGCTCACGGCGCTCGCGCTCGTCGGGATGGCGCAGATTCACAATCTCGATGCCCTCGATGTTCAGGTCGAGCTGTTTCGCCATTTTGTTGATGACCTCGTCGTTGCCCAGCAGGATGGGGTGGCAGATGCCTTCAGCCTTTGCCTGTGCGGCAGCCTTCAGCATGGTGGGGTGCACCGCCTCGGCAAAGACCACGCGCTGCGGATGGGCAGCAGCCGTAGCATAGAGTTTCTGCGTGAGTTTCGTCTCCTGTCCCAGCAGTACGCTGAGCGAATTCTTATACTCGTCCCAGTTCTCAATCTTCTTGCGAGCCACACCGCTGTCGATGGCAGCCTTAGCCACGGCGGCGCTCACCTCGGTGATGAGACGTGGGTCAACAGGTTTCGGGATGAAGTATTGGCGACCGAAGCTCAGGTTGTTCACCTTATATACATCGTTCACCACATCGGGCACGGGCTGCTTAGCCAAATCGGCAATGGCGTGGACGGCAGCCAGCTTCATCTCCTCGTTGATGGCTGTGGCGTGGACGTCGAGCGCACCGCGGAAGATGTAGGGGAATCCGATGACGTTGTTAATCTGGTTGGGATAGTCGGTACGGCCGGTTGACATCAGCGTGTCAGGGCGAGCCTCCATGGCGTCCTCGTAGCTGATTTCGGGCACGGGGTTAGCCAGTGCGAAGATGACGGGGTCCTTCGCCATCGTCTTCACCATCTCCTTGCTGAGCACGTTGCCCTTCGAGAGACCTACAAAGACGTCAGCCCCGTTGACAGCCTCTGCCAGCGTGTGGATGTCGGTACGGCTGGTAGCGAAGAAGCGCTTCTGCTCGTTCAGATCCTGACGGTCCTGACTGATGACGCCCTTGGAGTCGAGCATCACGATGTTCTCCTTGCGGGCACCGATGGCCATATAGAGCTTGGTGCACGAAATGGCAGCGGCACCGGCACCGTTGACCACGATTTTCACCTTGGCAATGTCCTTGCCGTTCACCTCCAGGGCATTCTTCAGACCGGCAGCCGAGATGATGGCAGTGCCGTGCTGGTCGTCGTGCATGACGGGGATGTCGAGCGTGCGCTTCAGGCGGTCTTCGATGTAGAAGCACTCAGGAGCCTTGATGTCCTCGAGGTTGATACCGCCAAAGGTAGGAGCAATCCTCTCCACAGCCTCGCAGAACTTCTCAGGGTCTTTCTCGTTGACCTCGATGTCGAACACGTCGATACCGCCGTAAATCTTGAAGAGCAAGCCCTTGCCCTCCATCACCGGTTTGCCACTCATGGCACCGATGTCGCCCAGACCGAGCACTGCCGTGCCGTTGGAGATAACAGCCACGAGATTGCCCTTGTCCGTATATTTATAGGCGTCGTCAGGGTTCTGCTGGATTTCCAGACAGGGGTAGGCGACACCGGGGGAATACGCTAAAGAAAGGTCTGTTTGTGTACGATAAGCCTTGGTCGGCTTTACTTCGATTTTACCAGGACGGCCCGCCTCGTGATACTCCAGAGCGGCCTCTTTTGAAATTTTTACCATACGAGTGTTGTGTATTATTGTTGTACTTACTTTTCCATTTTCGCGCAAAATTACAAAAAAGTCGGGAAAACTGCCATGTTTTTTTTATATTTTTAGTAACTTTGCCAACAAATTGATAGTTATGCAGGAAATATGGCATAAAAGTAGGAGATGGGTGTTATCGGTTCTGCTGCTGATGACGGCTTCGATGGCTGTAGCCGGTGAGTCAGAACGGCTGTTCCGCCAATACGACTCGACGGACGGGCTCGCCGATAACGGTGCGCAGGTCATTGTCTGCACGAAGACGGGGCGTATGGTCATCAGTTCGATAGGCCATATCAACTTCTACAACGGTTCGTCGTTCAACCATATCGACCCGCTGGCAAGGGACGCCATGGAACTGCCCAAATACCTGGGTCACTATCATCTGTACTTCGACAAGCAGCACCATCTGTGGGTGAAGGATAAATACCAGGTGACGTGTGTCAACCTGATGACCGAGCAGTTTATTCACGACGTGAAGGGCGAGCTGGCGAAAATGGGATTCAAGGGCAAAGCCGAGGACCTGTTTGTGGATCACGACGGTTGCGTGCTGATACTCTCGGGCAACAAGCTGTATAACTGCAAGACCAAACAGTCGTTACCCGTGCGCAACGGCAAGAACCTGCAGGACGTGGCGTCGGTGGACGGCAAAATGATGCTGCTCTTCTACGACGACACCAGCGTGGAAGCCTACGACCACGATAAAGGAATCGTAGTCTATATCAAGACCGCCCTCGACGCACAGACGGCGAAGCGCTACAACCGGTCGTCGGTGCTCTGTGAGAGTCCGATGGGTTTCTACCGCATACTGAACGGCGAGACGGAGTCCATGCTGATGCACATCGACGCCATGTCGGGGCAGACGAACGTCATCATGCAGCAGCCCTACCACCTGAATAATATGACGATGCGCGACAGCATTCTGTATATAGCCGCCGAGAAAGGCTACTGGACGTTTAACGTCAAGACGGGCGAGCAGCGGCACTACCCGACGCTGACACGCAACGACTATCAGACTATAGAAACCGACATTAACGATATAGCCTTCGACCTGCAAGGCGGTATGTGGGTAGGCACCGAGAAGCGCGGATTGCTGTATGCGAAACCCTATGAGTCGCCCTTCATCATCTATCCGTGGAGCCACCCCAAAGCCAGGCAGTATGGCGATATGCTCAGTAAATATGCACAGGCGCATAAGGACACGTTGCCGCGGCGCACCAATTGCAGCTTCCGCGACAGCCGAGGCTGGCGGTGGTTGGGAGCATACACGGGGCTGAAGGTCTTTCAGTCGAAGAATGCGGAACCCATTGCCTATAGCGTGGACCACGGACTGAATAACAATGTGATACACTCCATCGTGGAAGACAATAACCATAACATCTGGGTGGGCACCAGTAGCGGCATCTGCGTGCTGCAGATAGAGGGCAACAAGCTACATAAGATAGTGAGCTTCAGCGAGGAAGACAATATACCCAAGGGAACCTTCGTCAACGGATATGCCATGAAACTCGCCGACGGCCGCATCATCATGCAGTCGCTCGACTACGTCGTGGAGTTCGACCCGAAGAAGTTCCACACCGTGACGCATAACGACATCAAGCTGTATCCGAAACTCATCAGCCTGACGGTGAACGGACTGAACGTGCAGCCGGGGATGGAAGTGGACGGAAGGGTGATACTGGACCGTGCCATCACGCGCGTCAAGGAAATCAACGTCAACTACGACCAGAATACCCTCTATATGCGGTTCACCGGACTGAACTACTTCCGTCCGGTGCAGACCTACTACAGGGTGCGCGTGAAGGGATTCAAGGACGAATGGCAGACCTTCTCGCTGAACGACGAGAATAACAGGGTGAACGCACAGGGTATGCTGAACTATCCGATTATCGGTATCCCGCCAGGTCGCTACGAAGTGGAGGTGCAGGCATCGATGTCGCCCGACGAATGGGAGGTGGAGCCCTACGTGTGGACCATCGTGGTGAACGAGCCCTGGTGGCGTATGACCATTGTATATG
>DEWO01000018.1:8301-13513 GCA_002363695.1 Prevotella sp. UBA3208 | reverse complement strand
GTTTGTTTTAGATTGTACATATATAGTACGCAAAGGTACTGATTCTTTTTCAAAATCAGTACCTATAGCCTATAATTTTTTAATTTTTTAATTATTCCATTTCCTCATGATGCGATCCATTTCGTCAAATTGCTTTCCCATGTTCAAGTTCAGATAGATACGATAGAGTCCTGGTGCCCAGCGTCGCTCATCTTTCGGGGCCAGTTTGCGATAGGCCTCCATATAGGGTCTGGCCTGCCGGTAAAGTTCCTGCAAGCGGGCATGGTTCTTGCGTGGTTCGTTTTCCGCCTCAATGGCCAGTGCCTGATTCAATCGGACGGTGGCAATGTTCAGATATGCCTCAGGCATGGTGTCGTTCAGTGCTATCAGCCGTTCACTGGTTTCCAAGCACTCGTCGTATCGCTCCAGGTTGAGCAGTGCTGCTGACCGCGCCAGCAGGAACAATTGGTTATCCTTGTTCTCTTTCAATCCACTTTCTGACAGTTCTAACACTTCCTGCGGTTTGCCCTGCGTGTTTAACCAGTCTGCCAGACGCGGAAAGAAATAGGGATGTTCTGGATATTCTTCAAAGCCTTGACGCAGTGTGGCAACATAGGCCGAGTCGTTTTGTTGCCAGCGGTAAGCCTCGCAGACATATTGCAACATCACCTCCTGACGGGCTGTATCCTTCAGTGCCAAATCCTTATATCGCAACACGGAGTCTGGTCGCTGCATCCTGTATCCACAGGTCGAAGCCCAGTAGGCAACCTCTGGCATCAACGAGTCTTTCTGAAGAAATGCATAATCAGCAAAAAGCGGTTTGCGGGCAGTATTCAAATACGTATCAAAGAATCCGAAAGCCTTGTCGTAGTTATTACGGTGCATCTGATATGTTCCACCATAGTAGAGGTTAACGCGCAATGGAGCCAGTCTCTCTGCATTGCGCTTTCGATAGTCAGGGCGCACCCTACCCTTTTTGTCAGGAAGGGCATCCACTGAGTCTAACACTTCCGCTACTTCAAAAAGGTGTTGTATCAGCCCGAAAAACTGAGCCGTGTCGTACTTCTGCCTCAAGTACAACTTCGTATTGGCTGCCTCGTACTGGGCTGCCACCGACTGATACCACGTCTGATAGATCTTGATGTTGCCTCTATTCGACTCTTTTTTCAGCAAGTTCGTCATCAGCTTCTCTGCCTTGTCCAGGTTCTTGCCGCTTTTCAGGTAAGTCTGAGCCTCTGCTATCTCTTTCTTTTGTGCCATCAGCATGGTGGCAGTCAGCAGACTAACCGCCATGACCATTATCCTTATCTTCATACCTTAAAAATTATATATAGTCAAGTCTGAGTCATCCCTCTTTCCGTACTAAGCATGAAGCTCCAGTACGAAACGGGTGCCCCTGACATATTGGGGGTCGATGTCGAGATCGCCGCCCATCTTCAGTGCCATCTGCTTGCAGATAGGCAGTCCCAACCCGTCACCCGTGGTCAGGTCGCGAATCCCACGGAAAGGCTTGAACACTTCAGTACGCAATTCCTCAGCGATACCGCTGCCAGTATCGGTCACCAGGAACTGATGGGTATGTGCGCCACGCTTCTTGTAGTCCAGCGTGATGGTGCCACCCTCAGGTGTGTACTCTGCTGCATTCTTCAGCAGGTGCGACAGAATGTGACCAACGTATTCCTGACACATGTCTACAGCCATCTTGGGCGCATTGACCTTCAGCGTCACATCACTCTTCACCAACGGACGAATCTCGTCCATCAACTTCTCGCAGAATGTCGGTACCTGTACTTCCTCCTTTTCCAGCTGGTCTTCAGTCATGTTCTCCAACTCTGACAGCGTCTGAATATGGCTCGAGAAGTCCAGCAGAGCCTTCACGGCAGGCTTCTTGTCGTCCAGTTGCTTCAGTGTAGGCTCCAGCTGAGCCGAAATATTGCTGATGAATTTAGCTTTCAATGCGTTATTCTCGTTAGACAGGGCTATCAGCTTCTTCTGCTTGCGCGTCAGCATGATAAAGCGCAACAGCACGATAGCACCGATTACCAATGCAGCAGCCAACGCAGCAGCCAGCACACACAATCCGATGATGATGGCCTGGCGCGTAGTCAGCGAACTGTCTTTCTCGGCTATCGACGCCTCGTTGTCGGCTATCTGCTTCTTGAAGGCAGCACGCTCGTCAGCCACTTTCAGGGCGTTTGTCGAGTCCTTCCATGCCAGATAGCTGCTGTATGACTGTGCAACCATAGCCGCGCTGTTGCTACGGCGTCCGTTGGCAATCATTTGCTTGTAAGCATCCTCCACCTTGCCATATTCTTTAGAAGCCGTCAGCTTGGCAGCCATTTCCTTGAAGACAGCATTACCCTGAGCTATTTGGCCGAAAGTATAGTGGTAGATGGCCTTCTCGTACAGATAGTCGTTCTTCACCGACTCATCGCTCGACGCAGCAGCATAGTTCTCCATCGCTTTCAGATGGTCTCGCGTGCTCTCTGGACGGCGCATACGCATATACATCTTCATACGCTCTTTCGAAGTCACATAGTGCAAGCTGGCCTTCTCACTGGGCGACAGTCCCTTAGCCTCGATGCTCTGGTCTACACGGCGCAAAAAGTCGAAAGCCTCCTGATACAGGTTCTCTGTGTAGTACAAAGCCGTTGCCTTCGCAGCACATTCCAGCGCCTGTTTGTTCTTGCCCTTGTTCAGATAGTCTTCGTAGGCACGAATATAGGAATAGCGGCTCGTGGCGACACTACCTTTCTCCTTGGCTAGTTCAGCCTGCTGTTGCAACGCACTCTTTTGCTCGTCCTGGGCTTCTGCCATTACGCAGCATCCACAGAAAAACACCAATATTATTATTAACCTTTTCATGATTTTTCTTCGATAAGTTCTTTACAAAATGCAAAGGTACAACAAAAAAATGGACTGACCAAATTGTCAGACTATTTTTTTGAGTGACACGTACCTGATACCGTAAGTATTTTCCCTCCCATTTATTGGTGATCCGGTCGGGATTCGAACCCGAGACCCACAGCTTAGAAGGCTGTTGCTCTATCCAGCTGAGCTACCGGACCTCCAGGGAAAACGTAAAACTGGGTGCAAAGGTACATAGAAAATAGGAGATTACAAAACTTTTGGAGAATTTTTCGACTTTTCTTTTGGTTTTCTGCTTGGTTATTCGTACTTTTACACCCACAAAACCAAAGAATGATGATAGAGATAACGTCATTGGACGACGAGCGAGTCAGCATGTTCAGTCGGCTGACTGAGGCTCAGTTGCGCATGGAGCTGGAGCCCGAGAAAGGGGTGTTCATTGCCGAGAGTCCCAAGGTGATACGGGTGGCCTTGGATGCCGGGTGGGAGCCCACTGCCCTACTCTGCGAGCACAGGCACGTGACGGGCGATGCCAAAGACATTGTAGAGCGTCTGGGTGACGAGGTGCCGGTCTATGTGGGCAGCCGTGAACTGCTGGCCCAGCTGACGGGATACACGCTGACGCGAGGGGTGCTGTGCGCCATGCGACGCAGGGTGATGCCTTCGGTGGCCGAGATTCTCAAAGCGGCCAGGCGTGTCGTTGTTCTGGAGGCTGTTACGGACACGACGAATATCGGAGCCATCTTCCGTTCGGCAGCAGCCTTGGGCATGGATGCTGTGCTGCTGACGCGCGACACATGTGACCCTTTGAACCGCCGTGCTGTACGGGTGTCCATGGGGACGGTGTTTCTGGTGCCCTGGACGTGGCTCGACGGTTCTGTATCCTCGCTGCACGACTATGGCTTCCGCACTGCGGCCATGGCCCTGAGCGACGACTCCATAGCCTTGGATGACAGCCGTCTGAAGGCTGAGCCTCGTTTGGCTCTTGTCATGGGGACAGAAGGAGACGGCCTCCCCTATCGTACGATAGAAGAGGCCGACTATGTAGTCCGTATTCCCATGGCTCACCATGTAGACTCGCTGAACGTGGCAGCTGCTACAGCCGTAGCCTGCTGGGAACTGAGAAGTCGTTAGCTTAGAACTCCTTCGTCATCTCTGCCACTTCGGCATTGATGTGGTCAATGAACTGCTGGATGGTCATCACCGTCTGTTCACCACCACCCTGAGGACGAACGGCAACCGTCTTGTCCTGCTGCTCCTTCTCGCCGACAATTACCATGTAGGGAATGCGCTTCAGTTCGTTGTCGCGAATCTTGCGACCCAGTTTCTCGTTGCGCAGGTCGATGGTAGGACGTACACCGCCCTGCTCGAACTGCTTGGCAACCTCCTTGGCATAGTCGTTGTACTTCTCTGACAGGGGCAGCACAGCCACTTGCTCGGGGGTGAGCCAGAGGGGGAAGTGACCACTGGTGTGCTCAATGAGCACAGCGGTGAAACGCTCCAGAGAACCGAAGGGAGCACGGTGAATCATGACAGGGGTCTTCTTCTGGTTGTCCTCGTCGGTGTACTCCAACTGGAAGCGCTTGGGCAGGTTGTAGTCCACCTGGATAGTACCCAGCTGCCAGCGACGGCCGATGGCGTCCTTGATCATAAAGTCGAGCTTGGGACCATAGAAGGCAGCCTCGCCGTATTCTACCTTGGCGTGCAGTCCCTTCTCCTCGCAAGCCTCCTGGATTGCCTTCTCGGCCAATGCCCAGTCTTCGTCAGTACCCACGTACTTCTCGTGGTCATTGGGGTCGCGGAGTGAAATCTGTGCCTCGAACTCGAAACCGAAGGCTTTCAGCACGATGTTGATGATGTCCATTACATTGAGGAACTCCTGCTTCACCTGGTCGGGACGACAGAACAGATGAGCGTCGTCCTGCGTGAACGAGCGGACACGGGTCAGTCCGTGCAACTCGCCAGACTGCTCGTAGCGATAGACCGTTCCGAACTCGGCAATGCGCAGGGGCAGGTCACGATAGGAACGGGGCTTCCAGGCAAAAATCTCACAGTGGTGAGGACAATTCATGGGTTTCAGCATATACTCTTCATCCTCTTCTGGGGTGTGGATAGGCTGGAACGAATCCTTGCCATAGTGAGCATAGTGGCCTGAGGTTACATAGAGATTCTTCGAGCCGATGTGCGGCGTGATAACCTCCTGATAGCCAAAGCGACGCTGCACTTTTCGCAAGTGGTCCTGCAGGCGCAGACGCAGGTCAGTACCCTTAGGCAACCAGATGGGCAGACCCTTACCGACCTTGTCTGAGAACATGAACAGTTCCATTTCCTTGCCAATCATGCGGTGGTCGCGCTTCTTGGCCTC